>CALMIR010000171.1 GCA_937864265.1 uncultured Saprospirales bacterium
AAGGCCAAACCCAAGATATCCCCTCCCGCCTCAAAGAACACAATAGGGGTAAATGCTTTTTGGTTCTTTAAAAAAGCCTCAACGTTCACACAAACAAATCTTCCAAAGTCAATACATGAGTCACCAGTCCCAAGCTATGCCTATTGTGCTTGAGCCCAAAAGTAGTTACCATTGTCCACAGCACCTGGCGGCGGGTTTTTGTAAGCCTCATAAATAAAAACAAGCGATTCCTCAGCTTTAGCGCATCTTCTTCCGACAAAGTGATTTGATCGTTATAAAATTTGATTTCCAACAAATTGATTACTTGATCTGCCCGCTCGATCAACATATCTATTTGCAAACCAGGCTCCTCTGCACTGGCGCTCCTGTAATAAGAATGAGTCGTTGTATAAACGCCGCTGACACCCAGTGCCTTTTTTATGGAAGGCACATGCTTCATGCAAATGCTCTCGTAAGCATAGCAACACCATATCCGATACGCTTGCATTTGGCTGAGTTGCATAAAGGTTCCTTCTCCTTCGTAAGCGGTGTTCTCGATAAATCGCAAATAAAAAAGGGAGTATTCATCTATCAGGCGATAGACTTTATCTTTCTTTTTCTTGCCATAAGGATGGAAGGCCAAAATAAAATCAGATTGCTCCAATTCCTCCAATACCACAGTTGCCGTACTGCCGTTAGGAATACGAGCTTCTCGGATGATTTCGGTTCGCGTTAGGCCTTGCTGCTTTTGAGCCAAAGCCCTAATCACGGCAATGTGATGGTCTGCCTGATCAAATAGGGCTGAATAGAGTCGGGAAAATTCATTTTTCAACAACCCGGTTTCAGAAAAGCAGATGTCATTGATATTTTGAATGGCGCTTTTCCCTGGGATAAGGGCTTCCAAATACAAAGGTAAGCCACCTAGCGCCATATAAATTTGTACGATTTGATAGCGGCTAAGGTGTATGCCCCTTACCTGAAGAAATTCCTCCGTTTCAGCCAGCGAAAAGGGTTTTAAATGGAGGTATCTGGTAATTCGATTGTGCAAGCCACCTTTGTCGTTGATGACTTTTTTAATGATCCACGATGAGGCGGAACCACAAAGTACCAATACCAAATTTTGCATAGAAGCCCAACTGTTCCAAAAGTGGCCCCAAAAATCCAGGAACTTAGAACCTAGACTAGCCAACCACGATAATTCATCAAAAAAGATGACCAATCTTTTTTCTGATCGCAAGTGCGGCTCTAACAGATCTCTTAACAGAGAAAAGGCATCCAGCCAGTCCTTAGGTTCGGTCTCAATGGTTGAGGGCTTAACTTGCGTAAGGTGTTGGTAAAAGTGCGCAATTGCTCATCCTGACTCGCGTTTCTTATACCCGTTTGCTCAAAAATAATCTGATCCCTATATACCGACCGTACCAGGAAGGTTTTTCCCACTCTTCTCCGTCCAAGAATAGCCACCATTTCCGCACGGTGGGATACCAAAGCTTCATTTAAAAGTTTGACCTCTTCTTTTCTACCGACAAACATCTTTTGCGTTTTGCCAAAAGTAGAAAAAAATAACGACTTTTGGTAGCATACTATCCATTACCTCGTATCCAACACCCTTTTCAATTTACCACCTTCGCTTTTCGGAATGCTGCCCACCGATTTTAAGGTCACCTCCATCGATAGGCCGATGGTATTTTTTATTTTATGAGCTAGGGCTGCTCTCAAAGTTTCATCATCGGGATTGGTACCAGGCAGCACTTCTACCTGTACTTCCACTTCATCCAAGTGCCCCTTTTTGCTGACCACCAATAAATAATGGGGAACCAAAAATTCAAACTGCTGGATGATTGCTTCTATCTGAGTATAAAAAAGGTTCACCCCTCTGATAATGAGCATATCATCTGCCCGGCCTTTAATGGCCGACATTTTGATATGGCTGCGTTTTCCCAAAGGATCATAATGGATGGAGCAAATATCGTTTGTCCAATAGCGCAGCAAGGGCATGGCTTCTTTGCTTAGGGTAGTAAAAACCAAGACACCTTCTTCGCCGTAAGGTAGCGGCTTGCCCGTGTCTTTATCCACTACTTCCGGGAAAAAATGATCCTCCCAAATGTAACTGCCGCTTCCCCGCTCTTCCCAGTCTTCCTGCGAGACGCCGGGGCCGATGATTTCACTCAAGCCATATATATTGGTTGCTATGACATTTAGCCCTTCTTCCACCTGTCGGCGTATGGCTTCCGTCCAGGGTTCAGCACCTAAAATGGCGTATTTCAGTGCCAATTTGCTGGTATCGATGCTGCTTTCCTTGCAGGCTTCGGCCAAGGTTTGCGCATAAGAAGGCGTACAACAAATCACTTCCGGTGCAAAATCCTGTAAAATCATCAATTGCCGATCGGTCATGCCGCCTGAAACGGGTATGACGGCCATACCCAGGTGGGTAGCGCCGCCGTGCATGCCCAAGCCCCCGGTAAATAAGCCGTATCCATAGGCATTGTGCAATTTCATGCCCGGTTTAGCGCCAGCACAAACTAGAGAACGAGCCACCACTTCATCAAAAATAGCCAAATCGTGTTGGGTATAGCCAACAACGGTGGGTTTGCCAGTTGTGCCGCTGGAAGCGTGGATGCGCCTGATGTCTTCCATCGGTGAGGCAAATAAACCATAAGGATAATTGTCGCGCAAATCGGATTTATAAGTAAACGGTAAGCTATGCAAATCCTCTACGCCCTTGATGTCCTGGACTCGAATGCCCTTGCTGTCGAATAATTCCCGATAAAAAGGTACTTTTTGGTATTGTCGCCTGAGCATATCCAGCAAGCGTGCATTTTGCAGCTTGCGCAAGTGCTCTAAAGGCATAGTTTCTATGGCAGGATTGTACATGGTTATAGTTGGTATATTTTGCGTTAGCTCGAAAAAAGCATCAACTCCTCCCCTTCCGGTTCTACCAGAAAACCTCGTTGCTTTAAACCCAGTTTTTTTAGTAAATTTTGCGACTTCAGATTGTCTTTAGTCGTGATAGCCAGGATGGGGTCCAATCCAAAATAGGTTTTGCCGAAAGGCATCAACGCGCGGGCTGCTTCGTAGGTATAACCCTGACTTTCATAAACAGGCAATACCGCAAAACCTATATCGGCATGTTCGAGGTAGGGCCTTTTGATAAATCCACATAAACCAATGGGAAAACCCTCTTTTTTGAGTTGCGTCACATAAAGGCCATAACCCAATTCATCGTAACTTTTTATCAGCCTATCGTCAATATAGCGTGCCGCATCGGCTTCATTCTTCACGCCCCTATCGCCGATGTATTGCAGCCAGCCGGGGCTATTGAGCAATTCAAGGATAAAATTGGCATCTGGCAGGATAGCCTTTCTGAGGCAGAGTCGGGCGGTTTCAAGGACTGGCTTCATGGGCGCAATTCCATTCAATGTTCTAACAAACTTTCGATGTTCATCTCAATACCTTCTAGCACTTCAAATGAAGTGGTCCAATTGAATGTTTTCCAGGCTTGCCCTGGTTCAGCTATCATGATTTTTTCAGAATCGGTAAATATCCAAAACGGGTGCCCATTTATCATTTCATAAATCAATGCTTTAGGAATAGCTTTAGCTTTTATACTCATCATGTGGTTTTAAAACTTAAAAATAGCTATTTATCCGGATTATTCCTATTTAGTACTCAAAAGCGAAAAAGGATGTAAGGCATTTTCACACAACCTTACATCCTTCCAGCTTATTTGCCCGCATTCAATATCTGCTGCAATTGTGCTTCGTCCACTTTCAGCAATTCGCTATCAATCAGGCGCGGTGTAAGGGTGCGCCATTTTTCGTCTTTTTGAAAAACCTGAGCAAAAAGAGGCAATGCTTCGGCCAACTTGTCCATGTTCACCAGTGCAACAGCGTGCCAGTATTTCATTTCGAGGTTGTCGGGAAACAAGGCTTCTGCTGCCGCATATTCTTTGAGGGCGGTAGCTTGGTCGCCTTTTTCAACAGCCAAATCGCCTTTATTCATGTGTTCGTATGCCCGATGTACTTGTAGCAGGCGCTTTAACTCTACCAGCGGTGCTTGGCTGTCTTCTACCCTTAGGTCCACTTCTTTTTTCCAGGCCGGTTGTTTGGCATCACCAGATACGACAATCATGGCAGCAGATTGTTGGCCGCGAATATCTCCGCCAGCCGCTTGTCCGGCTTCCAGTGCCGCCATCATGCGCTCCGCCAGCGGCAGCCCGGCAGCGCCTTCATAAGCACGAGCCATTTTGATCCACACACTGTCGTTGTCCATCAAATTGGCCTGTACCGAAAAATTTTCTCCCACATAATGCCCGGCTGCGTCTATGCAGTTTTTGCCTGTAAAGGCATCAACCGCCCCTTTCGCGTTCAACACTGCTACTTGGCGGTAATCGCGGCCATTATCCCGGCTGGTCAGTTGTCCTACCACCGTTACCGGTGCAATACCGATTTTCAATAATCGCAGGCCTTCCGGGCCGTAATTGGGATTGACAAAGGATTGTGTGGCTACAACCCCAACACCTGGTTCGCCCCAAATCACCATAGAACCTACCGAAAACCAATGCGATTGAACAGCAGCCCCCATTTCACCCGTATTGGGATCATAAGCTACTATAGAGTATGTATGTGCAAGTGGTTGATCGCCATAAACTTGCTGCGCATAAGCAGATACAGTGAACAGACTTAAAAATAATAAAGAAGAAATTCTCATCTTACTGTTGTTTTGAGTGAATTCAAAAACGGATCAGCAAAAATGAGAATTTTATAGCAAAAATCGGCATTTTAAGCCCGATGTTACCGGATGCTTACGCTACTCTTTACTGGCCTCCCTCTGTTTTAAGCTTGTTTTTCCCTCCTAGCAATAGTGCTGAAATCAAAGCAATGATCAGTCCTATAAAAAACACGGTCAGGAACATGATGAAGCCCTGAAAAAAAGGATTCAAAAACAGCTCCATGTTGCCCGCCATTTGCTCTTTTTGTTCTTGCGGCATATTTTCCAGGGCATAATCGGTAAATTCCTGACCGGCCACTTTAAAGAAAACGATGGTATAAAGGAAAAAGCCCAGGGCAGGGATAAGTGCGGTTAATGCACCCATTTTAAAAGCACTTCCAAATGAGATGCGCCCATCCAATTGTTCATTTTTATACGTTCTGATACCAAAAAAGATCAGCGATAAGGCCACCAACATAGACAGGTAACCTATCCATTCCGATGTTCGATAGCCGAGGGAGGTGCCCCAAATTCCCCACGTGAGGGCAAAAAGAATAGTCAACAAGGCCGCACTATAGAGGCCGAAACGAATGCTGTACTTTTTCATGTTTGACTTATTTTCTACAAAAGAATGCAAAGATGGGACACGGCGCATCGGCCAAAAGTACCATTTTGATAAAATCATACGAAAGGACTAGTGGAGCAAACCCTGTTCGCGGGCCTTTTTAAGCGCTTCGGTGCGGCGCTTGGCGTCGAGCTTGATGAGTAGGTTGGATACGTGGGTTTTTACGGTGCTCTCACTAATGAATAAGCTATGGGCAATTTCTTTGTTGGAAAGTCCTTTGTCCATTTCCTGGAGTACTTCGAGTTCTCTTTTGCTGATGGATTGTAAATCGGTGGTGGGGCGTGCCGGAGCGGTTAATTTTCTTGTGGCTGGATTCAAGTGATCAAGTTTGCCTTGCCGAGCCAGTAAAGCACCTATCAATAAGAAAAAGAGCGCGACCAGGCTAATGCTCAATTCCGATGACCAGGAAGAAAAGAGCAAAGAATATTTCCCCAATTGCACGAGAATCAAGGCCAGCAAGGCCAGTAAGCCAAACTTGAGGGCTGTTTTAAACATGTATGCAGGAGTTGTTCTTCCACCAAGCGTCGCTTATTTTACTCCACTTTGGGCATCCATTTAGCTTCTTCCATCAATCCAAGCAAGTAATTCTCCCATTGAATCAATGACTTGGGGGCATCGTGATTGACGGTAATCGTCTTTTCCTGCTCGCCGTCGGTGAAATAAAGCAGGGTATTGGGCAAGTCTGCTATGATGGGCATTTCATCGACCGGGTAAGCATCGGCCAATTGAAAAAATGGAATACCCGTAGCGTAGCGGATGATTTGACGAATACTATCGGGTGCAATTTTAGCCAGATATATCCCCTGTCGTTCGGTATTTTGGATGCCTTCATAGCTGAGATCGCCGTTGGCATAAAATTGTACTTTAAGTACTGGGCAACGGCCATAGCAGGGCGTTTTTTCCAGAGAAGCGACCAGCCTTGGCTCCGTTTTTGGCAACAAACTATCCCATTTTATTTCCAGCAAGGCCATACTATCTAATGGCAATTCATCCGAATTATTGACCGAACCATTTTTTCGTTGGCAGCTCATACAAACCAACAAACTGCACATCAACAGCAGCATACATGTTGAGCTGTTGTTCATCACTTATTTCTTTTTGGGTTTGCTGGCTTGGCTTTGTTTTTCTGCCTGAATGCGTTGTTGTTCTTTTAAGGCTGTCTCCAAACGCTGTTGAAACCCGCCCTGCTTTTTGGGCTTTTTGCGATTGGCTTCCAGTTCATTTCGGATTTTATCGTGGTTGATGATATAGTTTTTAGTCACTAGCGTTTGACCAATGTTGAGCACGTTGCTGAACAAGAGGTAGCAGGTCAAACCAGAGGCAAAACTGTTGAAAAAGCCGACAAACATAATGGGCATGATGTACTGCATGTATTTCATGGCCGGATTGGCCGACATGTCCATATGACGCGAATTGTAATAGGTATAAATCAGCGTCGTTATGGCCCACAATATGGTAAAGAGGCTGATGTGAGAACCCGCGTTGAAAGGCAACTCAAAGGGCAAACGGGCGATGATATCGTAAGACGACAAGTCGGTGGCCCATAAAAAGCTAGCCTGCCTGAATTCGATTGAAGCTGGGAAAAAACGGTACAAGGCAAACCAGATCGGCATTTGCAGCAGCATCGGCATACAGCCCCCTAAAGGATTAACGCCAAACTCCCGATACATTTTCATAGTTTCCATCTGCTGCTGTTGGGGATCGTCTTTGTGCTTTTCCTTTACGTGCTCCATTTGGGGCTTTAGAGCCGCCATTTTGGATTGCGAATACAGCATGCGGTAGGTCAATGGAAACAATAAGAGCTTGACGATAAGCGTCAACATCAAGATTACCATACCCTTGCTGCCGATAAAAAGGGACAAAAAGTTAAAAATCGGGCGAATGATCCAGCGGTTGATGCTGCCAAAAACGCTGCGTCCGAAAGGGATGATGTCCTGTAATTGGTTATTGATGGCATAAAGCCGATCGAATTCGTTGGGGCCGATGTAAAAGGTCATGCCAAAAGACTCCGAACTCTGGTGCTGAAAGGGAATACTGATTTCACTGACCAATAATTTCAAATCATCCGCCTCTTTGGGCAACATGCGGGTTTGCAAATTGGCGCCCGAAAAAGCGGCATCGGCAATCAAGGAACTGTTGAAAAACTGGTTGACGTTGGAAACCCACTTGATAGGCTGATTGGGACGATCTTCCGTATCATCTCCTGTGCAAGAACAATAATCGTAGGAGTCGTCTGATTCTTTGAAGTAAACCGTAGAGTAACGCTGTTCATAATTAACATTGCGCTCCAACTTATCGAGGTAATTGACCCAATTGAGTTGGATGGCATCGGATCCGGCAGGA
Source organism: uncultured Saprospirales bacterium (assembly GCA_937864265.1). Taxonomy (GTDB): domain Bacteria; phylum Bacteroidota; class Bacteroidia; order Chitinophagales; family Saprospiraceae; genus CALMIR01. The sequence continues at coordinate 7,655 of CALMIR010000171.1, forward strand.
ATCAACTCATTCATGCCTTGAAATGCCAAATCATAATCCACCTGATAGGAACCCGGCTCCAAGCTGTAGCGCTGTTCAAAATAACGGCCATTGCCGGCATCCGCTCTGAGTACCACACTGGACTCGGTTTTTTCAGCTACGGCAAAAAACAGGTCGGCAGAATTGATAGATTGTCCCCCTGCAACGGGAATGAGGAACTCAAACTTGTTTTTGTCATCTTCCAGCAAACGGAGTGGCATCTTTTCCTCCTTGCGCTGTTCGTTTTCTACCAGTTTAAAGTGCTCTTTAAGCAACACTTCTTTGATGCGACCGCCCTGGGTTTGATAGGTCAATACCATCAAATCGTTTTCAATGGTGCCCAATTCATTTGCGCCAGAAGCTGCGGTAGCAAAAGCACCAAATTTTTCTTGCAACTGGAGTTGCCGGGCTGAATCGCTGATGACTGGCGCAGCTTTTTCTACTTGAGCCGTATCAACAGCAGGTTTTTCATTGCCGGCTATTTGGATATTGGCCTGCTCGATGGAGTCCTGCAACCGTTTCTGTTCGGCGATTTCGGCTTGAGTCGGGGCGGTAAATTGCTGCCATGCCAAGAAAAGAATGAACAACAACGTTAAACCTATGATGGTATTCCTATCCATTAACTTGTTTTTTAACCTGTAACACAGGTACTTTAGTCCAAAGAACGCGGTTTGTAACGGCGCACAAAGGTACGCTTTTAATGTTTTTTGGGAAAGAATATTATGGAAGAACACGTCTTCCTGTTCGACGAAAGGAGCTTATCCAATATTGACGGCCTCCGTATTTACGTATTCAAGCAATCCGGGATAAGTCCTTAATGCGGCCTCCAGACAATCCATAGCAGCCGACAAATCTGTTACATTCAACACATACGCAATGCGCACCTCGTCTTTGCCCAATCCGGGTGTGGCGTAAAAACCATCGCCGGGAGACAGCATAACGGTAGCGCCCTGGTATTCAAAATCCTCCAGTAGCCAGCGACAAAAACGCTCGGCAGAATCAATCGGAAATTTGGCAAAACAATAAAAAGCGCCTCCTGGCAAGTAGCTGACCACTCCTGGCATCTGGCTCAGGCGATGATAAACGATGTCTCTCCTTTTGCGGTATTCTTCCTGTACTTCTTCGAGATAGGTGCCGTCCATATCCAAAGTAGCTTCGGCTAATATCTGGCCAAAAGCAGGCGGGCTGAGCCGCAACTTGGCATACCTCGAGATGGAATCCAGTACTGTTTCGTTTTTGGTGACCACCGCCCCTACCCTGGCCCCGCAGGCGCTGTATCGCTTGGAAATGGAATCCATCACAATGACGTGGTCTTCGCAACCCTCCAACCTCAGCGCAGAGTAAAATTCCTGGCCGTCGTAGCAAAATTCGCGGTACACCTCGTCCACCATCAAAAACAGATCGTATTCTTTGACCAACTGCCCTAGTGCTTCCAGGGTTTCCTGAGAATAGAAACAGCCCGTGGGATTGTTGGGATTGGTAATGAAGATAGCCTTTGTTTTTGGCCCTATCACTCGTTCAAAGTCGCTGATTTTGGGTAATGAAAAACCATCGGCAATATCACAAGTAATCGGTTTGATTTGGGTGTGTGCAATATGGGAAAAGCCGTTGTAGTTGGCATAAAAGGGCTCTGGTACGATGATTTCATCGGATGGATCCAAGCAAGCCAGCAAAGCAAGTTGTATGCCTTCGGAGGCGCCAGTGGTGACGATGATGTGTTCCGCCTTCAAATCCACTCCAAATGTCTGGTAATAGCCCGTCAGTTTTTGCCGATAGGAAGGGTTTCCTTCTGCCTGGCTGTATTCCAATACCTTCATATCTGCTGAGCGAACGGCATCTAAGGCCGCTTTTGGGGTCAGGATATCGGGCTGGCCAATATTGAGGTGGTATATTTTTGTTCCCTTTGCTTTGGCGGCATCTGCCAGGGGCAACAATTTTCGGAATGGAGAGGTTGGAACGGTAGCTCCCCTTTTAGAAATTGACGGCATACTCAATTTTGTTTAAAATTGGCCGCAAAGATAAGCTTATTCAGGAAATTTTCCATCAAGTGTCGGCGTGATTCTAAATCATACCGACACTTGCCTGCAAGCGCGCTCCTCTTGGTACCACACCCCTGCTCAAAGCGATCGAGCTAGGACGCACACCACCCGATCGTTCCAGCGGAACGGCATCTCTGTTGCCCCGATTCAGCCCCGCCAGCGCGCTACAGCGTAGCGCCATCTTAACGGCTCAAGGCAAGGCTCATTCAACCACAAAACAGCACTCAAAAGAGGACAAATGGGTTACATTT
>CALMIR010000172.1 GCA_937864265.1 uncultured Saprospirales bacterium
TTAGTGTTGCAAATCACACCCACACTCTCACCCACACTCTCACTCTCACCCTCACTCTCACTCTCACTCTCACCCTCACCCAATTTCTTCTTACCCCCTTACTCCCTCAGTGTTCTTAGTGTTGCAAATCACACCCACACTCTCACCCACACTCTCACTCTCACCCTCACCCTCACCCAATTTCTTCTTACCCCCTTACTTTCTTAGTGTTCTAAGTGTTGCAGCACACCCACACCCTCACCCACACCCTCACCCAATTTCTTCTTACCCCCTTACTCTCTTAGTGTTCTAAGTGTTGCAGCACACGCACACCCACACCCTCACCCTCACCCTCACTCAATTCCTCTATCACCCTCCGCCGCAGTCGAATCAATACTAATCCCCATAGGCGGCTCTTCAAAGCCAGGAGGCACGCCTAGCGTATAATGTCGATAAACCAACAATCCCGTCAAAGAGCCAATCAAGATCAACCCAAATAGCGAAAATCGCCACCCCCAGATATTACCTATATACTCCTCATTTTCAGGTTTTTCCATAGTCTCCTGTTCTTTTTTTTTAGATAAGTTTATTTGCCGTGGGCAACTGTTTCTGTTGCGTCTGCTCCGTTATAGCCCATTTCACTAGCTTTATCGGCTTCAATTGCCTGATAAATAGCGCTGTGTATGCGGCGACGGGTTTCCTGGCGGTTCAGCTTGTAATTATTCATAGACGGATAAGTGCGATTGGCCAAAAAGACAAATACCAGTTGGTTTTGAGGATCGGCCCAAGCGCAGGTGCCCGTAAAACCAGTATGTCCAAAAGTTCCAGAAGAGGTTTCGAGAGGCAGATTAATGTATCGAGCCGGATTCAATTCCCGCATGTCAAAACCCATCGCCCGGCGGCTATCCCGGCTGTGCCGCTGCAAGAAAGTATCTACCGTTTCCGGAGAGATGAACTGCTCTTCGCCATATTTGCCCTTGTTCAACAACAGTTGCATGAGCGCTGCCATATCCTTGGCATCCGAAAAAAGGCCTGCATGTCCACTTACGCCTCCCAACATGGCAGCCCCCATATCGTGCACATAGCCTTGCACCGTTTGCAAGCGGAAATAGGCATCTTTTTCAGTTGGAGCTATGCGGTCTTTATCGAAGTGCTGCCAGGGATTGAAGCCAATGCTTTCTAAGCCCATAGGGTCATAATAATTGGCTTTGACATACTCATCCAATGGGCTGCCACTTACATTTTGCACCAATTTGGCAATGAGATAAAATCCCAAATCGCTGTACTCATAGTTTTTGTTGGGCTTCAAGTTGGAAGTATAAATGCGCTGCCAAATGGTATCCACAAAATCCTGGCGCAAGAACAAATGATCGGTTATGGGTACTGTAAATTCTCCCTTAGCCGACTTTTGCAAGTAATCGCTCTTTTGGATAACTTTCTTCTTTTTGTATTCCAGGGTTTCTTTGTAAAAGGGAATCCAATCGGTCAAACCTGCACGGTGGGCCATGATGTCGCGCAAAATGAGGTTTTCTTTATTGGTACCGGCCAATTCAGGGATGTAGCGCACAATGGGTGTATCCAGGCTCACTTTGCCTTCATCGTACAGCTTCATTACGGCTAGTGTTGCTGCCGCAATTTTGGTAACAGAAGCCACGTCGTACAGATCAGAAATGTCGGTTTCGATTTCCTCAGAATAGCTGTGATGCCCAAAGGCCTTCTCGTATATGATTTGACCATCTTTGGCTACCAATACAACGCAACCGGGAGTAGCCTTCAAATCGACGGCATTCTGGGCGATTTCATCTATTTTGGCCAGGAGGCTGTCGTTTACACCCATCATGCGCGGCTCGGAATACCCAAAACGATAGGTTTTTTGAGTCAACACCCCGGTGCCATAAGCACTGGTAGGAGAAGCCGTTACTGGCAATCTACCGCGCAGGGGTAAAGCACCAAAGAGTGCTTGTGCCGCAATATCTTGCACCTCATTTTCATTTTGATAAGCTTCTAAGACCCAGTCCACTTCATCAAAAAATTTGAGGCTATAGGGATTACCGAAAACAACCAAAACCACTTTTGTCTTTTGGCGCAAATTGTGGATGAACTTTCTAGTACTGGAGCTGACACCAAAGTCATTATCATAGCTGTTCTTCAAATCGTGCAGTCCTACAATTACCACGTCGTATTTGCTTAAACTTTGCAGCAATTCTTCCTGTTTTTGAACACTGATGTCACTGCCCACGCTCAAGGTCGGCATTTTTTGATAAGAAAGCAATCTTTCCTGAAAGGCGGTTTTGGCAGAAGCACCGATGCTGAGCGAAGCCATTTTAGTGGCTTCCAGGTTTTTGAAAGGAATCAGGTCGTTTGGATTGCGCACCAAAGTCAAGGCATGGGCTATTAACTCTTTCCTCAAGGCAATTGCGCCGCTGTGGTTCAACTCTGCCTGCACATTTTCTACAGGAATGGCTTCAAAGTGGGTCAAGTTGTAACGGTATTTAGCGGCCAATACTTTTTTTACGCTTTCCGCCAAACGGTCTTCACCGATTTTGCCCTCGGCCATATACTGCTTGATTTTCTCCACTGCTGCACCTATGTCAACGGGCAATAACAACATATCATTACCAGCCATGAAAGCTTCGGCCTCGGCAGTACCTCCCCGGTAATAATTGGTCAGGCCTTTCATGTCCATAGCATCGGTAAACACCAGCCCCGCATAGCCCAGTTCTTCTTTGAGCAATTCGGTAATGGTCGGATAAGACAAAGTAGTCGGGCGATTCTCCCGATCGTCAATGGCCGTTACATTCATGTGGGCAACCATCATGCTGCCTACCCCTTGCTGCGCCAGTATTTTGAATGGAAACAACTCAATGCTATCCAACCGCTGTCGGTCGTGGGCAATCACTGGCAAATCCTTGTGCGAATCCACATCTGTATCGCCATGACCTGGAAAATGTTTGGCGCAAGCCATAACGCCATTGTCCTGCATGCCTTTCATGTACATGTAGCTTTTTACGGCTACGTTGTAGCGGTCTTCGCCAAAAGAGCGGGTATTGATCACCGGGTTGGCAGCATTATTGTTCACATCAGCTACCGGGGCAAAATTGATATTAACACCTACGCGCTGCATCTGCCAGGCTATTTCCTTGCCCATTTCATAAATCATCTTATTGTCCTGGATAGCGCCTAACATGAGCTGACGTGGAAAGCTAATGGTGCTGGATTTCATACGCATGCCCAAGCCCCATTCTCCATCGATAGCAATAAAAAGCGGTATTTCTTCTGATAATTGCTGGTACTCATTGATCAGTTCGATCTGCTTCTCTGGCGTACCTTGAAAAAAGCACAGGCCGCCCACATGGTAACGCTGAATGTTGGCTTTGACCTGATCAATATGATCTTGTCCGAGGTCGGAATGCGCCCGAATCATAAACAATTGACCGATGCGCTCGTCCAGACTCATGTGCTGATAAACGGAATCGGCCCAATGCATGTCTTTAGACACATAATATGTACCCTGGTTTTTACCCGCCGGATAAAAACTCATACACACTCCCAGAAGGGTCAGGAAGCATGGAACCCATAGTCGTTTGCTGAACATAGCCTCAATTTTTTACTGGTCAATTTTCGGATTTATGAAGACGAAAACCGGAAATCCACTTTTAGCCGTCAAATTCCTGCTCAATCTAATGATTCTGATTCCTGCTATTTATACGCCATACGCCCAAAGAAGATACTGTATTTTTGGGCGTTTAACAAATTTTTAATTTCTCATACGAGACTCTACGCTAGGGTCTAAAGCTTTGGCCTTTTCGTAGTTTTGATCGCCCAAACTGGTATTGCCCAAAGCATGATGGGCTGTTCCAAGGTTGAACCAGGCGTCGGCATTGTCTGGAGCCAGTTCTGTAGCTTTGGTGAAAAATTCTACCGCTTCCTGTCCTTGGCGGTTTCGGCCATAAGCCACACCGAGCAAGCGCACCACATCGTATTCATTAGGTATGATTTCATAGGCTTTGTTCAAATAAGCGATGGCCTTATTCAAGTCATTTTTTTGCTCCCCCCAGTACTGTCCGTATTCTTTGTACGTGATACCTAGGTTGCGTTTGGCATCCTGATAGACAGGATCCAATTCCAGGGCTTTTTCATAAGCGGCAATCGAGGCCTCGTAATTTTTAAGGTAATTATTGACATTGCCCAGGATTAGGTAGGCATTTTTATAATTGGGATGAATGCGAATGGCTTCTTGCAAATGGCCGGCAGCCTCTTGCAGCATTTGTTGTTTTTTAACGGGATCGCTTTCCTGGAGCGATTGCACCGATAATTCGCCACCTACGGCATTGCGCAGTTTTGCACTGTTTGGAGAATACTGAATGTCGGTAGTAAAGAGGGTCAGGTTGTCCTTCCAGACGGGGTTTCTGACTACTGTGCGGATACTAAACACCAAAGCGATCAGCCCCAATACCCATAGTGCTTTTTGGTAGTCTTTGTACGAGGGAGACACCTTTTTGTTGCCGCGTGCCCAGCGATACAACAGGAGCGCCACAGCAAGGGAAAAGCCTACGGAAGGCATAAAGATAAGTCGTTCAGCCATATGCGTACCTATCGGAAAAAAGAGGTTGGAACCAATGGAAAGCGTGATGAGGTAAAACAAGATGGCAAAGCTCATGGGATCTTTTTTGGGCAAACGGATCAAGGCATAGATACCCATTGCCATATAGAGCAATACACTGAGTAAAACCTGCCAGTCGCCAAAGGTCATCACACCTATTTGCCGAGGGTAGTAATCGTGTGACAATCGCCAAGGAAAAACCAGCAATTCCAGGTATTTGCCCAAGCTGAATAGCACCGTGGCCAGTCGTTCGCCGGGGGTAAAGGGCAAATACTGATTGCCTACTACCTTGATAAAAGGGTTATTCATCATTTCCCGAACGGGCTCATCGCTGCCACTGCCCAAAATAGAAAAACGAATGCCTAGAAAAACAATCGCAGACACCAGCAGCATGGCGGTTGGTTCAATGATTTTCGGTAACTTGATGTTGGTAAAAAAGTAAAAAGCCAGCGGTGTAACTGCCAAAAAAGTAATGGCATTTTCTTTGGACAAGAGCGCCCCGAAAAAGAGTAGCATGGCATAAAACCAGTATAGGGTCTTTTTCTCATACCATCCTTTTATGCAAAAATACAGCGCTGAAAGGCTGCCCAGCAAAGCCAGTATTTCATCGCGCCCTTTGATATTGGCTACTACTTCGGTATGTACCGGATGTACCGCAAAGAGCACACAAGTGGCCAGCGCCAGAAAAAAAGCACGACTTTCCGATTTGCCAGATCGTAATAGTTGCAGTAGTAATAAATAAAGTACTATCGTAGTGAGGCCATACAGCAAGGCATTTATAAAATGGCTGATGCCGGGATTTTTTCCAAAAAGCTGTACTTCCAATGCAAAAGTAACGAGCGACAAAGGGCGGTAGCGCCCGCCAGCCACCAAATTGGCCTTCCCTTCTTCTTTAAAAAACCCAAAAAACGTATCTTTTGAGAGGATGCCGGGAATGCCTTCCACCCCATCGGACGTGTACATATTATCCGTAATGACAATGGCATCATCCAGCGCGTAATCATTGGGAATACTGTTGGCATACAACAGGAAGCTCAAGGCAAATAAACCCCAAATGTGGTATTTCCGGGTGCTAAACCAGAGCGGAAACCCCTTCATAGGTTCCGGAAGCTTTACTGGTTTGGAGGTCGTCTTAATGGGTTGTTTCTTCTGTTTACTCATAAGTAGTCGTAAATCTGCACGCCCTGGCAAAATATAGATTTTTTTTGAACTACAAAATGGAATTATGGATTTAAGCGCTCGCCGCAAAATTTGCAATAGACCGCATCCGATTCGTGGCCTTCCCGATTACAGTAGCGGCATACCTGCGTAGTGTGTAAATTTCTTCGCGCATCTCGGATAAATTCAGCCGATACAATCCCTGTCGGCACAGCGATGATGGCATACCCCAATAGCATAACCGCAGCAGAAAAAAATTGCCCAACATCAGTCCGCGGTGTGATATCCCCATAGCCTACGGTAGTAAGCGTTACGATTGCCCAGTAAATGCTTCGCGGTATGCTGGAAAAGCCTTCATTATTGCCCCCTTCGATTAAGTACATCACAGCGCCAATGATAATAACCAATAACACAACGAAGGTGAGAAAAATCGTTATTTTGGCAAAACTGGCGCGAATCGCTTTTGAAATCGCTTGCCCTTCGTATAAAAAATGCCCCAGTTTAAAAATACGAAATATCCGCATCAAACGCAAGGCTCTGATTATGAGCAAGTACTTGCCCCCAGTAAAAAAAAAGCTCAAATATGCAGGTAGGATCGCCAACAAGTCAATGACACCAAAAAAGCTAGTAGCATAGCTCCAGGCTCGTTTTACACTATACAGCCTCAACAAATACTCAATGGTGAAAATGACGGTAAAAAACCATTCCACACTAATGAAAATGCGGGCGTATTTGGCCTGTAACGGCGCAACACTCTCCAACATGACGACCAATACACTGAGGGTTATTGTGAGCAGCAACACGATATCAAACAGCTTCCCCATCGGGGTATCGGCTTCAAAAATGATTTCATGAATTTTATCCCTTATCGAATCTGCCTTCTTCTTTTCTGTCATGTGTTTTAACTGTTTGCAAATTCACGACCCGTAGTATTGCAGCGATGTAATTTCCGCTAAAATAGAATTTTTCAACGCTTTTTTAATTGTATTCCTTTTTTTAGTAGTGTGCAAAAAATTACTTCCCGATTTACCAAAGTCCTTACCCTAGCAGACACACTTAAAATGAACCGTTTAGCCCGCTAGGGTAAGGACAAATCGGGAACTTAATTTTTCTGCGGTACTTAATCCATGTAAGGTTGCGAAAAATTAAACCATAAAAATTTTAATATGAAGATTATTTTAATTTATTTTGCACCTTGCCGTCAGCTCGCATCCATTTAAAAACTAGAAGTCCGAAAAAAAAACCAGAATTATTTTTTTGAGCCGTATTCCATGTTACCTTTGTATAAGAGCTTGTTCAAAATTCCATCAATCGGCTACAAGCGCTAAGATGAACAGCGGACAAAATAAAGCTTATAGGCGAATTGTCTGACACAAACTTTAAAAGAGCTCAATCACGGGGGTAGTATTACACGCATTCAAATCGGAGCTTGAACCATTTTCGGGATTCATTCCTCCTGACCTTTCAGTTCTTTGACAAATGGTGTGATTGCCACTCCATTTATCAAAGAAGAACCTTTTAATAGGCTTTCTTCTTTTTTTTGAACAAAATTTGGAACAAACTGTGGTAAATGCCGTAATAGTAGAAGATGAAGTCAGGGGCCTCAACAATTTAAAGAATTTGCTGGCCACCCATTGTGAAGAAATTACCGTTATTGGTGAAGCGGGAAGCGTAGAAGAAGGCATAGCCTTGTTCTCCGACCCCAATATTGATCCAGATGTCGCTTTTCTGGACATTACGCTCCCGGACGGGCTGGTATTTCAACTGCTCAATGAGGTGAAACCACTCGACTTTGATGTGATTTTTGTGACCGCCTACGAAGACTACGCCATTAAAGCCTGTGAATACAGCTCAATAGGATACATCCTCAAACCAATAGACCCCGATGTATTGAAAGAGGCCGTATCCCGGATTCGTCCGAAAAAAGAGACGCAGATCGACCGACGCCTGGATATATTTAACAACTACTACAACAATCCGAATGCCTTTACTAAAATGGGAATTGCTGCGCTCGACGGCATTTACTTTGTCAATATCAAAGACATCGTAAGGCTGGAAGCGGAAGACAATTATACCCATATCTATCTCCAGAACGGAGAGCGCATAACGGCTTCCAAAACCATAAAGGCTTACGAAGATTTACTGGCTCCCGTGAATTTTTACCGCGTGCACAAGCGGCACATCATCAACTTGAATTACATGCGCAAGTTTGTTAAAGGGGATGGTGGATATCTGATTATGGATGATAGTATTAAAATTGAGGTTTCCAGACGCCGTCGTCCAGCTTTCATGGAGCAAATGAAACGCCTTCAGGAAGGTCTGTAAATCTCTGTTGAATCACATTTTCTATCCTCTAGCCGAAAACATGTAAAAACAAACGCCGTCCTGTAGGACGATGGTACTGGGTCGCCCAATGGTATTCTTATTACTCTTATGTGTAATAAAAATATGTAATTCCGGGCAAGACCAAGTTGGTTGACTAATGGATTTATTTTCTACTTTTACCGCAGTAATCCCACTTACTACAAAAGATATTTGCTATGGGAAAAGACAAAAAGAACTTGAACGATGTCAAAAAAGACATCAAAACGATTAAGAAAGAGGACATGACAAAAATCGTTGGAGGAAAGAAAGACCGCGACAACAAATGGAACAACGGTTGCGGCGGTATCTTGCCTCAATGACCTTTTTCTACGCTTTGCTTTTGTATGATAACTACCCTTCCATCCAATTCTGCCTGCCTGTTTTCACTTTCCTGAAAAGTGCAGGCTATTTTATTTCCTCTTCAGTTCATCGCATCTTAGGTAAGCTCAGCGTTTATATTCACGCCTGGATGGCTGGCGTATTTGCTGCACCTTCATCGCCTAGCAATGCCGCCAGTTTTCTTTTCAGCGCCTGATGATCCAGCCATTTTAGTTTATCCACATTTTGATAAAGGTGGTCCAACATCAGCCCTAAATTGTCGTCATTTTTCAACACCTCTTCATAAGGTAGGATGATGCTGAGGAAACTAGCCTCCTTTTCTCGCCATGCCCTTCCTTTAAATGGTTCCTTTCTGGCATAAAAGATCACATACAAGGGCTCATCCCACATATACCGCAATAGGTCATTCATGTGTTGGGTATCTATCTTAGGCCAAGAACTCAAATCTAAGTTTGCTGTAACTTGAATCATTTTAATCCAATTTAGTATTTCCAGGAGGAAGGACTAACCTGTGCCAATGCGGTTTTGATTTAAAATCTCCTTTATTTGGACGGCTCATGTTCTCAGGTAACAAAGGATAAACGCCTAAAAGTTCTGCCTGTTTTATTTTCACCGTGCTTTCATCTCCAAATCCCAGATGTACAAACACCAGCTTGTTTTGCATTTGCCAAGACTCTGAGTATCCTCTCCCATTTTTTCCGTTTCCAGTAGTCCCATATTTATAAACCTCGCCTTTGTAAAGAAAAAAGTTTTGATTCACACAGTGTTTGCAAAAATAAATACCATTCTCAGCCGCCACCAACATATACACCTCCTGCTGCAAAATTCGCTCCTTCTTTTGATCAATGGCCTCTTGTCGCGCTTTTGACAAGGAGTAGCTGCCGTCTTCATTTTGCTGAACAGATGCTTCCCATGATTTGGGAAGCGACATCAGCATAAGAAAACCTGAACACAACAGCCCGAGTGCAAACAAGAAGTACAGGTGGTTTTTGCTTGCTTCCATATTGATGTTTTGGTTCTTTATTATCCTCCAAATATACGACAACTATGCTAAGTTGTCAATACTTTGCGGTGCGACAAGACCTTCTAAAAACAGCAACCGGAGCAGGCTCATACAGATCTGCTCCGGTTGTTAGATATTAATAAACCCGCCTTGATATAACAGGGCTTAATCCATCACGCCCGTTTCATGAGCTTGCAATACTTCTTTATCTTCTCCATTCAAGTGGACAAAAGCGATCAATTTGCAATTGCTTTCCACAAAGTCCTCATTCAAGGTGAAGTTGTAATTTCTGGTGATGACTGTTCCTTCGGTAAAAGGCTCCGTGATGGGGTCACCGTCGTAATTGCTGATCATATCGCGCAATACGTGCTTATGGCTATAATTGGCATCAGGTGTCGAGCTGGCAGGCGTCAATTGTAGATCCACAATATTGCTTTCTGTCAGTGCCAGGCTCAGACGGATATCCTGATCGGTAATGGTTTCTTCGATATAAGCCTTGATGCTTACGGCCACATTTCGCGTCAGTACATCGAAGGTTTTTTGTATTTCTAGTTTGACCTTGGGTGCTTCGGCCAATTGCAAGGCTACAAAACCCGCCCACTGGTTTCTACCCAATTGAAGGTCGAATTCCCCATCGAACAATTTTCGATCCACAACCGCAGTCGGATACCCCAATGGCTCGCCTACATAATTCAATATATTGATCCCATCTTCAATTCTGAATACCTCTGCACTTTCTGTATATGGCGCAGAGAAAGAACCCGCATGGATAGAAATGGCCACCAGTTGTTCCCCATGCGTACTCAGCAGGGCTTCAATGGCCTCGCTGCCAGCCGGGCAGTTGACACAGCGCACTCCTGTAAATTCTTCGATCAGCACCTGCTTTTTCTGCTCTTCAACAGAGGTAGGTGGATCGTTGGGATCGCTGCCTCCCATAGAAGGATTGATCACAGGGGGTATTTCCTCGCAACCCAACGCCAACAAGATGCTCAGGATAAAAAATAATGATATCTTTTTCATATCGTATGAGTTTGATTGTTAGATGTTATCATAGTCTAAAATCTCAAAAAGTAGAATTTACAGTCATTTTTACACCGCTGAACGCTGGCTCCAAACGGCATATCCCTCCTGTACATACAACACCTTCCACTTGCTTGATGTAGCTCAGGGAAAACCGATTAGGCCCGGTGGTATAAAACACATCGAAACGCGGATAATGCAGGGATAGCTTTTCCCCTCCTTCATCCTGTGGCGAGCTTTTACCCGGATCAATATTGTACATGTCCGCAGCAGTAAAAGTCCAGTGTGGTGCAATGCTAAACTCCGCCAAGCCAAACAACCAATCGCCGTAGTCTTGTAGCGCCCCAGCTTTTTTGTCCTCTCCTACCATCATGTACTGCCCTTCTATGCGGATGGATTTTTTGCGGTCAAATTTGTACAACCACTCAAAATAAGGGATCGTTGTTTCCACCAAAGGCACGCCGGGTTTGAACTCAAACACCTCTTGATTATAACGTTGCATCTGTACCCCGCCCGAAAGCTGCCACTTGCGCTTGTACTTATAAGAAATTTCGGTATAAATTTCGCGGTAAAGCTGCTCATTGTCCAGGGTTGTGATATTGGAAAAATTGACATTCAGCCCGATTTTGCGCTTGATGTTGTAACGCACATCGGCCTGAAAAGCCAGTTCACCCAAGGTTTGGGTAGCTGCATTATAACGAGCCGTAAGCCGATACGTGTTCAAACGAGCCATAGGCGGTAGAAAATTGACCAATCCGCGATTCAACTGCTCTTGAGGGCGGACGCGAAAGTCGAAATTTTCTGTCCGCTTGCCTTCTAAAGTTAACCCCAGGCCACTTTTTGCGTAAGAAAAACTGGTATAAACTACTGAACCTGGTTTGCTGAACAGCTTATCGCCCACAATAGTGGTACTATCATTCACTTGAAAAACGCCAAAGGGGTCATTGAGCACATCTTCGGTTTTATAAGCCCCTTCGATGTACCAAGTGATAGGGCCTGCTGTCAAGGTGTTGTAAGCAGAAAAAGCATAGGTATTGTATTTGGGCACAAAAGCGTCTTCCTTCGTGTAGGTATTGATTGTAGCTACCACCGAATTCATGGCACCATCATCCAAGGTGCGGTTTACAATACCCAAACCAGGTGCGATAGACCAGTTGGAGGTTGAATCTCCGGTTACGTAGCCATCTATGGCCAATCCTTTAAGAATCGGGCGATAGCGCTCAAATTGCTGTTTTTGACGGCCACTGAAAAGCTTGACCTGCCAATTCGGCGAGAGGTCATATATCAACCGGGCACCAAAAAGGGCGTTGTCAATCAGCAAAGGGCGCTCCTCGAAGGCGCGGAAAATGATGCCGCTACCGATCTGATCATAGAGATACCCTGCTGAAATATCCAGCTTATCAATTTTGCGGTGAATGAACCAACGCCCAATCCCTTCATCGGTATAAGAATCGGTGGGGTTGAGCAAATTGGAATTGTTGAACATATCGAAACGCACCCCGAAATCGAATCCCCAATTGCTATAAGTCAGGTTCAACCAAGCTTCCGCGCCGTATAATTGTCGGTCGTATTGCGGGGTGTTGGCAGCGCCTATCAGGCTGTCGCGCAAAAAGAAGTTGGCAGTTGACTGAAAATTACCCGACAACTGGCCACTGTTTTGGCCATAGCTTATGTTTCCTAAAGCGATTAATGCGCTAAAAAAAAGAATGCCAAGGTTTTTCATTTGCTTATAAAACAGTTTGGCGACTACATCTCTATAGTCTATTGGTTAACAGGTGATGTAACGCTAGTCTTGGTTGTACGTCTTAAAGGATGGTAAGTTTCCGTAAACGGATGCAATTATCCTAAATTCTGGAAGCACACCGCCATCAAAATGCAAAAATAGTCTTTATCCCAACAAATTAAAAATGGGGTCATGCACGTTATCCCATGAGCGGAATGGCTAACTTTGATCACTTTTTGTAAAAGCATTTAAAAACAACCTATTTTATGGATTTCAAAAACGCACTCCTTATTCTTGCTTTATGCCTGGGCGCTAACTGGGGCATTGCACAAAATGCCATCCCCGATACCGAAGTAAAAACTCTGGATGGGCAAACGATCAACATCCGGGAGTTTGCCGAAAATGGCAAAATAACGGTTCTGAGTTTTTGGGCAACCTGGTGTTCTCCTTGTAAAAAAGAATTGGATGCCATCGCCGATTTGTACCCGGAATGGCAGGAAACATACGATATGGAACTGGTGGCAATTACTATAGACACGCGCCGCGAACTGGGCAAAGTACGGCCTATGGTGGAAAGCAAAGGCTGGGAATACACCATCCTCTCCGATGAAAACCAGCAATTGATGAATGCCCTCAACTTTCAGACCGTACCCCAAACATTTTTACTGGATCGGCAGGGAAATATCGTTTATGCACACTCCGGCTACGTACCGGGCGATGAATACGAACTAGAAGCCAAAATGAAAGCCATCGACCAAGCACCTGCTGCTGAGGGCGATCAACACTAAAAGCTAATCTTGCTAACTAAGCACTGATAACACAAAGGGAGCCGGATTATAGCCATCCGACTCCCCCTATGATTAATGCTTGGTTTTAGGTGACCCTTTAGACCCCATACTTAAAGGCTCGTAGAATCAATCACCTGCCTGATTTCTGTTCGGACAAGCTTTCTGGCGCTATTGATGCGATCACCAATATGGCTATCGCTCATGCCGGGATAAACCTCCTCCCAAGCTTTGCCATCATCGTTGTCCATGTCTTCCCATTTGTCGTACAAATCGACCGTCGAACAATTGTAAGGCAATTCTTCCCCAGAAGGTGCCATCAGTCGCGTTAGTACCCATCCGGAACGGTTGCCCTTGGCGATGTTTTTCTGATGCACCGGCTTTACGAAGCGGGTTTCCATCTCCATGTAATTGTCCCAACCACCCGCAGGTACATTGAAAAAATTCTCTACCACGTAATTGGTTTCTTTAAAATCGGCCTTGGCCAAGAAATCAACTTCCAACCATATTTCCGATTTCACCAGATCTCGGTACTCGCCTGCTTTTCCTGCTATGGCTCTTTGGTCTGCTGACAGCACTTTCAGATCGTTTTCCCAATTATCCCAGATATGACCTATATCATCCCAGCTTTTTACAAAAGTAGCGGTTAGATAGTCGTACTCAGTGTTTGTTCCTGTTGGCCAGAGCATTTGTTCGAGGTGCCAGCCTTCAATTTTTCCCAATCGTTTGCGTTCCTGGTGGATAAGCTTCCACACTTTTTCACATTCCAGGTACTTGTCATTCATGCTCGGTTTAATTTTCATGTAATCCACGATGACATAGCCACCCTGGGCTTGAAGCAAGGAGCCAATCAGGCAGCAAGCTGCCAGTGTTACCGTAAAAAATAGTTTGCTCATATTTAATAATAGTTTAGGTGAGAAAATAAAATCATAGAATTTTCCGCGATGTGCCCATTAAATTCTATCGCGATTGTTAACTTTAGCAAATTAAAAATCCAATAACACCACAAAGTTATTGGCAATTAGTAGGCCGCTCACCCACATGTTGATGTGGGTGAGCGAGTTAGTCAATTAGCCTTATTATTTCTACTTCTTTGTCCAAATCGACTTACAAAATGAAAAGCGATTACCTAAACAGCGCCCTGAAGCAGTTCGAATACTACAAAATGCTGGGTGAGAAAACCTTCGCCCAAGTACCAGATGAGCGGCTCTTCTGGCAGCCCTCACCAGAAAGTAACAGCATAGCCACTATTGTCAAGCACTTATGGGGCAATATGATGTCTCGTTGGACGGATTTTCTGCATACCGATGGGGAAAAAGAATGGAGGGAAAGGGAAGCCGAATTTGAAAACGATTGGACTACCCGCGAAGAAATGATGGCCAAATGGGACGCCGGTTGGGCCTGCTTGTTCGACGCGCTAAAGCCCCTCAACGAAGCCGACTTGGATCGCACCATCTACATCCGCAATCAAGGACATAGTGTCCTAGAGGCCATCAACCGACAACTGGCGCATTACCCCCATCATATCGGCCAGATTGTCTATATCGGCAAAATGGTTCAGGATCAGAACTGGGTATCCTTGTCCATTCCCAAAGGTCAAACCCATACCTACAATGCGGAAAAATTTGCCCAGCCCAAACAAAAAGCCCATTTTACAGATGAGTTCTTGAATGATAAAAAAGAATAAGCAAAGGCTTATCGAGTTTTCTTGCAACAAAAACGCCAAGCAGCGTCAAGGGCATGCTTTCACAGCTCATTTTGCTTTTTCTCTAAAATTTGTATTTTCACAGTTAAAAAGCAATGCAACTAGCCGATAACCCCGAACTCCAACTGGCCTACGAGTATGTGTGCTATACCAACAAAAACGTGTTCCTGACCGGAAAAGCAGGTACCGGAAAGACTACTTTTTTGCACCGGATCAAGCGAGAAACGTATAAGCGCATGGCCGTAGTGGCCCCTACTGGTGTAGCAGCCATCAATGCAGGCGGCATGACCATCCATTCTTTTTTCCAAATGCCTTTTGGCCCCTACATTCCCGGCGCGCAGCAGGATCCCAGCCGACAACGCAAATTTACTACCCAGAAAATACGCCTTATCAAAAGCCTCGACCTGTTGGTCATCGATGAAATCAGTATGGTCAGAGCTGATTTATTGGATGGCATTGACGAGGCGCTCCGCCGTTACCGAGACCCAGCCAAGCCCTTTGGCGGCATACAATTGCTGATGATAGGCGACTTGCATCAATTGCCTCCTGTGGTGAAAGACGAAGAATGGGATTTGCTGCGGATGCATTACAAAACTCCCTATTTTTTCAGTAGCTTGGCATTGCAACAGACCGAACCCATCGTTGTGGAGCTGAAGCACATTTACCGACAATCGGACACGCATTTTATCGACCTGCTCAACCAAGTGCGCAACAACCAAATGGATGAAAGTGTGCTTCAAACGCTGAATAGCCGTTACGATCCCGATTTCCAACCTGAGGAAAAAGATGCCTATATCATCCTCACTACACACAACGCTTCCGCAAATCAGATTAATTCAGAAAAACTGGCGGCGCTCAAAGGCCAGGCTTTTACTTTCAAAGCTGAGATTAAAGGCGATTTCGCCGCCCATGCCTATCCTACCGACGAGGCGCTAGAGCTAAAAAAAGGCGCTCAGGTCATGTTTGTCAAAAACGACCCTTCCTGGGAAAAACTATATTACAACGGCAAAATTGGTCAAATCAGCCATATTGACGAGGAAGATGTCGTTGTAAAATGCCCCGATGGCGAGGAGATAAGGGTCATCCGCACCCAGTGGGACAATATCAAATACAACCTAGACGAACAAACAAAGGAAGTATCAGAAGAAATCATCGGCTCTTTTATCCAACTTCCCCTGCGCCTGGCCTGGGCCATTACCATCCACAAAAGCCAGGGACTTACTTTCGAAAAAGTCATGCTCGACGCTGCCGCCGCTTTTGCACATGGTCAGGTATATGTTGCACTCAGCCGATGCAAGTCTTTTGAAGGGCTGGTACTTAGTTCAAAGATTCGCCCTTCCAGCGTCCGCACCGACAGTAAAGTCAAAGAATATACCAAAGAAGCGGAAGATAAAGCGCCCGATGAAAACCATTTAATCCGTTCTAAAGCCGAGTACCAACAAAGCCTTTTACAGGAACTGTTTAACCTTTCGTTTTTGAAAAAAAGCTTGGAACGCCTGAACCGCTTGGTATTGGAACACGAACACAAACTCCATCCAGGCACCAGAAAACAACTGGACACCGTAGCCGATCAGCTGGGGCCATTGCTTCCCGTTGCTGAAAAATTTGAACTACAAATCAGGCATTTGTGCCGATCGGATGAGTTGCCGGAAGCCAATGCAACCTTGCAGGAGCGAGTAAAAAAGGCCTGCCATTGGTTTTTACCCAAACTAGAAGAATTGACTCCTGCTGCAGAACAAATTCCAGTATCCAGCGACAACAAGCAAATCCGAAAAGATGTAGGAGAAGCGCTGGAAAGGTTGCTGCTCAACCTATTTATCAAAACAAACTGCCTGCGCGAAGCTCAAAATGGATTTTCTACCAGCCAATACCTGCGTATCCTAGCTGATGCCGAACTCGACTTCAAGGTCAAACAAAGCCATGCCCCGGAGCCGCGCAAGGAATTGCTGCACACGCCCAATCCAGAGTTATATACCCAACTGGTGGCCTGGCGAAAAGAGAAAGCAGCTGAACTGGCGGTGTCGTTGGCTTCCGTATTGCCTGCCCAAACCATATTAGACCTTGCATTAAAATTGCCCGTATCGTCCAAACAGTTAAAAGCTATTCCGGGTATCGGTAAAGGCCGATTGAAGGAGTACGGGGAAGAGTTGCTGGAAATGATTCGATCGTACTGCCAAACTAAAGGGATAGAAATGGACGAAGCCGGGGCTTTTCCAGAAGCAGATGATTCAAAACCCCTGAAAGTAGATACCAAAGCCTTGACTTTAGAGCTGTACCAACTGGGAAAAAACATAGAAGACATTGCCAAGGAGCGGGGATTATCCATCAGCACGATTGAAGGCCATTTGAGTCATTATATTGAAAAAGGCGAGCTGGATATTTTGAATTTTATACCCAAAGAAGAGATCGAAGCGCTCTTGGAATACCTTGAAACACATCCCAAGCCCTTATTGGGTGAAATGAGGGTGCATTTTGAAAACAAGCACTCTTATGGCCAACTCAGAATGGCATTGGCTTATAGGGATTGGATCGCTCAGGGCGAGGGCTACGAGTGAGGTGGCTATGAATAAGCTGGATTTTGAAGCGAACAGCTACTGACGCTTGCTTTGCTCAAACCCAATTGACCCTACCTTAGCAGTTAGTCTTTTTCTTCTATCTCCCACTCCACAATTGCTTTGGCTTCAGACGAAAAACTTATCCCTACTGCTATTTTTGCTTTGGGCGAATCATCGAAAGGGGCTAAATAGCCTCGATCGCGTATTTGTTGCATGGCTTCGGATGCGGGCTTGTCCAGCTTGAACTCGAAGGCATAGATGTGATCGGCTGTTTCCACCAGAGCATCGCAGCGGCCTTTTGCGCTGTGCACCTCCGATCGGACATAAGTACCCAACAAGCTAAACATCAAGTGTATAAGCGCATGGTAAAAATGCTCATTTTCCTTTTGCCAGTGTTCGTACGGGATTTCCGCAAAAGCGGCATTGATGATTTCTACTACGGTACCCACATCTTTGCGGCGTAGCGCTTGCAGGATGTTGACTACTCGGGGCAAGGCGCCTTGCGGCGGATAATCCATGTACTCACTCATCAACAACTGTTCCAGCGAAGAACGCACTTCCCGATTGGGATAGTCCAGGGTGTAGATCAGCAGTTCCTGATCGTAATTTTGAATGGTCAGGTAGCCCGTTTGAAAAAGCACCGTTATCGGATTCAAGCGGGTGAAGTCGAAATTGCTCAGCTCAGCCACCGCCGTTTGGAAACCGGACACATCGTAAAATCGGTGCTTCTTCATTTCCTTCACCAAAAACGTAGGTGTGCCCGTTTCAAACCAGTAGTTTTTGAACTGAAAGTCGGCCATAAAGGACAGGAGCGAAAAGGGATTGTAGAGTTTTTCTTCCCCAGTCCATGAGTATCCGTTGTACCAAATTTTCACCCGATTGATCAATTGATCTATTGGAATGCTGTGCTGTTCGGCGCCTTGTTGCAGTGCTTGCGCAAAAACCGTTTCCATTTCCTGTTGTGTGATACCGGCAATGGCATTGGCAGCAGGTGACAAGGAGATATTGCGCAGGTTGTTCAAGTCAGAAAAAATACTCACTTTGCTGAAAGCTGAAACGCCTGTGATGAACAGCAGTTCGATGTAGGGGTCGCTGTCTTTGAGAACAGAGTAAAAGCTTTTGAGTATATCCCTGTTGGCTTCCGCTTGGGGAATATCGTCCAGGTAATCAATGATGGGTTTGTCGTATTCATCTATGAGCAAAACGACTTTGCCCTGTTCCGAGGTCAATTGGATCAATTGCTCAAAGCTGGATTTGAGCGTTTTCTTAGATAGGCTAACCCCCAGTTGTATGCTTATGTCCTGAATTTCTTCTTTTAAGGCATCATAGAGGCCTTTTTTTTGATAATCTATTTTAGAAAATCGCAACCAGATGACCGGGCGTTTATTGGCCTCCCAATCCCAGTTGTCCTCGATCCACAAGCCTTTGAACAACTCCTGACTGCCACTGTACAGTTCGTGCATCGTAGAGAGCAACAGGGACTTCCCAAATCGGCGCGGGCGGGAGAGGAAAAAATAATTTCCATTGCCCAGGATATTGAAAATATGCCGGGTTTTGTCCACATAAACGTAGTTGTCTTCGCGGAGCTTGCGGAAATTCTGTATGCCGATAGGGTACTTCATGGCGTGAAGATAGATAAAAAAAATTTTGTTTTTTCGCGGCTATGCCACTCCCTCATTGACATGCCAGCCATATCTCCTAAAGTAAAAGAGGACAACCTTGCTTGAGCAAAATTGTCCTCTCCTGTCATTACTATGACTGAAACATCAACCCTTCCATTCCGGCACATACACATCTGTAGGAATAAAACCTTCCTGTGGAGTCGTTGTACCAGGCTCTGCGCTTTCCTCGTTTTTCTCTTTGATCTGCTCGCGACGGCCTTTCCATGCATCCCCTTCCTGAAAAAATGCGATGATGGCCCATACCAACAATATCGTAGGCAACAATACCGTCATGGCTAGGCTTTTAGCCTCATAGCGCATGTGCATGAATTCATAAATGATAAAGTACGCTTTATAGAGTGAAAGGCCGATCAGTATCAATCCAATTGGATAGGCGACCCAACCAATTTCTTTCACCCCACCAATGACGTGCCCCTTTCCTAGCAAAGAAAAGAAAACCTCCACCAGCGTCACTGCCGCCAGCAGCCACAGCCCTCTGAACACGGCTTTTTTTGCATCGTCATAATTTAAATGTCCCATGATTATCGCTGATTTAGAAGTTTAAAGAAGATAAAATACTAGGAATACAAAAACCCACACCAAATCCACAAAGTGCCAGTACAAGCCGATTTTCTCCACCATTTCGTGGCCATTTTTCCTTGCCATATACAAACCACTGCCCGCATTGATCAAAATAATCAGCAGGAAAACGACCCCTGAAAACACGTGGAATCCGTGGAATCCGGTGATGAAGAAAAACAAGGCGCCAAAAGCCGCTGGACCAAAACTTTCCGTTTTGACCATCCCGGCATCTTTGCCTTCCAGTACAATAAATTTACGGTGTATAAAGCCCTTTTCATCCACTACATAACCTGGATGATCGCCTGGCGTGTAATCGTGTTCGTGCCCGCCTTCAGCGTGGTCGTCGCCGTGGTGAGCGCCAGCTTTATGCAATAAAAAGCTGCTTCCCGCTTTGAAAGTTTCTTCTGATTCTGTGCCGTCTTCATTCAAATACACACCGTCTTCCGTATGCGAACCGAATGGATTGGTCGTCACCGACATGTGTTCTGTGCCAATCAAATTAGTCCATTCCCAAGCCTGACAGCTCAAGAAGCCCAATCCGCCCAAAACAGTCAGCAACATCCAGAATACTACCCCATTCTTATTTTCCCGATGCCCTTCTTGCACAGCACGAACCATAGTCACAGAACTAATGATCAATAAGAAGGACATAATCGTAACGAAAATCAGCGGGGCATGGTGAATACCAAACGGCGCTGTAGAAAATACAAAATCAGGCACCGGCCAAGTAGGGCTGCTAAAACGCAAGGCCCCATAAGCGATCAGAAAGCCCGCAAAAGTAAAGGCATCTGACAGCAGGAAGTACCACATCATCAGCTTGCCATAACTGGCTTTAAAAGGCGATTTTCCACCCGACCAGGCGTCTCCGCTATGGTCGTGTACATCGTGATGCTCAAGCACAGTTTCTGTTGTCGCCATTGTTTTGTTTTGTTTGTTAAGATTGTATCGTAAAAAACACCAGCAGATAAACCCACAGGAAATCCACAAAGTGCCAAAATATTAATGTCAATTCAAAGCGCTGCTTGCGCTTTACGGTTACTTTATGTACCAGTAAAAACGCATGCAATAAGGCTACTGCCAATACCCCAATTCCCCCCAAAATGTGCGCCGCATGCCATCCAGAAATCAGGTAGATGAAGGAACTGGAAGGATTGACGGTCAAGCCAAGCCCCAAATTATCCATCTCATGCCAGCCCTGGTATTGCAACACTAAAAACAGCAGACCCAGTACAAAAGCAGCTACCATAGAGAAGCGGTATTGCCTGGTATTGCCTTTCAAAAAACCTTTGTAAGAAAAGTGCAGAAAAAGGCTGCTGGCAACCACCACCAGAGTGTTGTAATAAAAAATAGCCGGGAGCTGAAACTCCAGCCAATTTCCCGCTGCCTGACGCACAATATAGGCACTAGTCAGAGCGATGAAGCTCATGAACATGCCCGCGCAAGCCGCTATCAGGGCAAATTTTTTAGGATGTATTTTGTTTCTGCTATACACTTCAGATGTCACTACTGCATTCATGAATCTGCTTAAATTTTATCCAATAAAAAAACCACCAGCGATACTGGTATGTATAAAAAAGAGAAAAACATGAGCCGAAGCGCCGCTTTTCTATTGTTCTTCTGATAAAAATCCCAGCCAAACCACGCGTAACAAACTCCCAAAATCAGAACGATGGCAGCCGATAAGATGCCACTTACTCCGAGTACAAAAGGCATAAAACCTACTGGCAACAGAAATAAGGCATACAAAAATGCTTGCATTCCCAAACTCCTACTCGGTGCACCTTCGGTCGTGGTGGGTATCATTTTGTAGCCCGCTTTGCTGTAATCTTCGTGACCCAGCCAACCTATCGACCAAAAATGGGGAAACTGCCATAAAAATTGCAATGCAAAAAGGCTAAGCCCCAATAGTGTCAATTCTCCCTGTGCAGCCACAACACCAATTAAAGTAGGCATGGCACCAGGTATAGCGCCCACTAATACAGCATTCGGCGAAATCCGCTTCATTGGCGTATAGACAAATGCATAAAGCACCAAAGAAAGCGTGCCGAGGAAAGCCGTCCAGGGGTTGAATAAGGCCAGGCAAATGATACCAAACATGCTCATAAAGCCTGCTGCCAACACCGCCTCAGAAATCCCCATCCGGCCTGCTGCCAATGGCCGATCTTGCGTGCGCTTCATCAGCTTGTCATAGTCCTTTTCCAGTACCTGATTCAAGGTATTAGCTGCAGCGGTCACCAAAAAACCGCCCAAGCTCAATACCAGTATAGACTGCCAACCTGCCGTAGCATTTGCTGCTATCAAAAAAGCCATAACCGATGAAAAGACCACCGTCAACGTCAATCTGAACTTGATCAGAAGCTTGTAATCCAGTATCTTTTGGCGCAGTCCGGCACTTATGTTTGCCTGACTATCTATTGCTTTTACTTTAACCGACACGTTGCTGCTTCGTATTAATTATGATCCCACTACGATTAATGGGTTTCTGATTCCCCTTCTGCTAATGGCTCAATTTGTGCAATGAAATCTTTTCCGTCTTTGCCATAGTCATAAGCCCAGCGCTGGACAGCAGGTATTTTACCTGGCCAGTTGCCGTGTCCTGTTTCAATTGGCGTCGTCCACTCCAAAGTAGTAGCACCCCATGGGTTCTTAGTCGTCATTTTCTTACCCTTCCAAATGCTGTAGAAAAAGTTGATGACAAACAATATCTGGAAAGCAAATGTCAAGATAGCCGCTACGGTGATGAATTGATTCATTTCTGCAAAATGCTTGAACGCATCAAAACTATCAAAGCTATAGTAACGACGTGGAACACCGGCCATACCTAAGTAGTGCATCGGCCAAAAAATAGCGTACGAACCAATGATAGTACCCCAGAAGTGGATTTTACCCAAAGTTTCGTTCATAAAACGGCCATACATCTTTGGAAACCACTGATATACTCCGGCAAACATCCCGAAGAATGCAGCAACCCCCATCACGATATGAAAGTGCGCTACTACAAAGTAGGTGTCGTGCAATTGGATATCAATGGCAGAGTTGCCCAAAAAGATACCCGTAAGACCGCCGGAAATGAACAGAGAAACAAAGCCAATAGCGAAAAGACTGGCCGATGTAAAACGCACATTACCGCCATATAAAGTCGCAATCCAGTTGAATACTTTTACTGCCGAGGGCACCGCAATGATCAGTGTGAAAATCACAAAGAAATTGGATATGAAAGGATTCACCCCGGACATAAACATGTGGTGCGCCCATACGATGAAGGATAAAAAGCCAATAGCCAAGATGGAATAAACCATCGCTTTGTAACCAAAAATAGGCTTGCGAGAGTGCACAGACAATACCTCCGATACCAAACCCATCGCCGGCAAAATGATGATATACACCTCCGGGTGACCCAAAAACCAGAACAAGTGCTGGTACAAAATGGGACTACCACCCACATGATCGAGTGCTTGTCCACCAATATAAATTTCACTCAGGAAGAAGCTAGTTCCCAAACCGCGGTCAAGCATCAGCATCAAAAAGCCGGAAACCAATACAGGGAAGGAAAGCAAACCCAAAACGGCCGTCACGAAGAAGGCCCAAATGGTCAGTGGCAAACGCCACATAGTCATTCCCTTCGTACGCAAATTCAATACCGTTGTGATGTAATTGATCCCCCCTAATAAAACCGAAACTACAAAAAATACCAGACTAAGCAACCAAAGGGTCATACCCGCTCCAGAACCAGATGAAGCTTGGGGCAAGGCACTAAGTGGGGGGTAGGCCGTCCAACCACCTGAAAAAGGCCCTGTGCTGAGGAAAAGAGATAAAAACATGATTACACCAGCCAGGAAAAAGAACCAGTACGATAACATATTCAAGAAAGGCGAAGCCATATCCCTTGCGCCTACTTGAAGTGGAATAAGTAGGTTGCTAAATGTACCGCTCAATCCGGCAGTCAATACAAAAAATACGATAATGGTGCCGTGCATGGTCACCAAAGCATAGTAAAACTCTGGGGAGAGGGTACCTATACCATCATTGATATTGATCCACTTGCCCAAAACAGGTTTCAGCCATGCCATATTCTCTTCTGGAAACCCCAACTGAAGACGAAATACCAACGACATCAAACCGCCCACAACAGCCCAAAACATCCCCGTAATCAGGAATTGCTTGGCAATGATCTTGTGATCCTGACTAAAAACGTAGGTGGTCAGGAAGTTGGATTGGTACTTATCGCCATGGTGATGATCGTGAAAATGATCGTCATAGCCATACTCCTCAATTATGAGGTCGTCCTGTTCTACGATTGGTTTTGTTGCAACACTAGCCATATTAGATGTAATTTATAGTCTGGTTCCAAAATAGGAAGCTGGTATATTATTGAGTCAAAATTTTAAATTCTGTACGGCGGTTGGCTTCGCGGCCTTCTTCCGTATCGTTGCTGTCAATCGGGCGAGTTTGACCATACCCTACTGCTGTCAGACGACCAGCATTAATGCCTTTGCTGGTCAGATAATTGTACACTGCTTTAGCCCGCGAATCGGACAATGCCTGATTTGATTCGGGATCACCCGTGCTATCGGTATGACCGCCCAGTTCGATGGTCAAATTAGGATAGTCCGTCATAGCAGTCACCAAATCATCCAATTGGTATTTGGAAAGTGCCGTTAATTTATCTGAGCCCGTTTCAAAATTGACATAGTTCAATTTCAAAATCTTATCTGTAACGTTTTCTGATGAAAGCGCCTTTTCCAAATTATCCTTAAACTCCTGAGTCCGCTGTACCCGTTCGTAAGGATGCAAAACATCCGTCCAGGGGTCTTCTGCCGTCCAGCGAATAGAAGAAGCATAATAAGACTGTTGCTCAGCCAGCCAGGCTTGGTATTCCTGTTCAGAAACAATTTTTACCAAACGACGCATCGCAAAGTGGCTCGATCCACAAAGCTCTGCACAAGCCAACTCGTATTCGAAGGTCTCGTATCTTTTCGGGCCTGTTGGATCTGTAGGATCCGCAGGAAGATGCCATTCCGGATATTTGGGCTCGCCTTTATCATTCAACGCACCCAGTTGTTGACGGTATTCCGTTGTAGTTGTTTTTGGTGTAAATACGAAATAAGTTGGAATGCCGGGCACCGCATCCATTTTCACCCGAAAATGAGGCAGATAAAAATTGTGCAATACATCGCGAGACGTAATGCGAACCCGCACTTGCTTGCCTACCGGCAATACGATTTCACTGGGGTGAAAATCATCTAGGTTTTTCTCGTCTTCCCAGTTCTGTCCCAATGGGTTAGCAGAAGAAATCATATTAAATTCCCGAGCACCCAGCTTGTCATCTGCACCGGGATAGCGCAAATGCCAGGCAAATTGATAGCCCGTTGCTTCTATTTCTAAGTAATCGTCATCCGGATTGACATCGGCCATTACTTCATTCCAGGCATCCAAACCGCCTACCACCAAAAAGGTCATAACGACTGCAGGAATAGCTGTCCATACAATTTCCAGACGATTATCGTGGGGCATAAACAAAGCCTTACGGCCTTTTTCACCTTTGTATTTCCAAGCGTAATAGAACAACAGGATCTGGGTAATTACAAAAACGATTCCCGTAAAGAAAAGCGTTACGTTGAAAATATAGTCCAGACTAGCTCCGTGCTCCGAAGCAGAGGAATGAGGGCCATACCACAGCATATCATTTTTGTAGTACAGCGCAGACCAGATCGTGCCAACCAAAAACACAATCATAAATAGCAGTGAGTAATTGGCATGACGCCTGTTGGATATCTCCTGCATTTCTTCTTCCCCGCGTATTTTTGCAGCTAACTCGGTGACTTTACCGATTTGTACTACAATAATCGCAATCAGGACGATACAAAGTATAGCTAATAAAGCAGCCATTTTGCTATTTTGATTTAGATAAAGTTCAAAAAACGCTTTTCAAATTTACGCATTTGTTCAACAAGGCAAAGCCTCGTTTGCTCAAGAAAAACCCTTATTTAGAGTCCGTCCAAATAATGACACTTGCTCACTATTGGCCGACCATATTTCTCTTCAATTAATGATGTCCAAGGACTTGCTCCACATCGTGAATCTCGACAACGTGGTGCGTTGTTTCTTCCCAGTAAGGGTCGTTTTTAGCCGTAAACGGTACCTTCGACATTCTGTTCAAAACAAAATACAGGAACAGCGCCAGAAAACCAAGCATAGTCCCTATTTCCAATAAGCCTGGTATAGAAAAGCCCATTGCAAAATCCACAGCGTGGTGTGCCGCTTCAGTAGCATGCTCCGCGTGTTCACCGTGGCCTGAGGCGTGGTGCGCCAATGCTTCCATAGCAGTGATTCTGACACCTGGCTTGATCATTTGGAAGAAATCCCACCAATGCCCAAAAAACACGATAACTGAAGTGAATACCAAAGTCCCGTATTTGCGTTTGTTGTCATTGCGCATCAAGATGAAAAATGGCGCAACGAAATTCAGCAATAAATTGCCATAGAACAACACTGGGTAATGATCCAAGCGGTGGCGGTAGTAAACCGTTTCTTCCCCGACGTTGCCATACCAAATCAGCATATACTGCGAAAACCACAGGTACGTCCAAAAGATGCTAAATGCAAACATGTACTTACCCAAATCGTGTAAGTGGTCAAAAGTTACCTTTTCCAAGTACCCTTGCGATTTGAGGAAAACAAGGGTCAGTATCGTCAGTGAAACGGCGCTCAAGAACCAGCTGGCGGTGGTGTACCAAGCGAAAAGCGTGCTGTACCAGTGTGCATCTACCGACATCACCCATTGCCAAACCATGGCAGCGCTGGTGAATCCTGCAATCGGCAAAAAAGCAGCTGCCCATATCCGCATACGGCGATGATGATCAAAATCGGCGGTGCCGTTTTTATCCTCATCCAAAGACAGTTGACGGAGTTTCCAAGCAAAGAAAGCCCAGGTTCCTAAAATGAGGATAGTGCCCAAGGTGTACCATACAGGATTGAGGAAAGAGGATTTACCCGACAATATCGGATCAGCCGCTACGGCTTCTTTATCTGCCCAGTGGTACAAGTGGTGAAAATGCCCCCATATTCCAATAATGACTAGCAACATCAAACCCAAGCCCACCAACAAAAACTGAGCATAGGCTTCCCACACCCTTTTAAAAATGACGTGCCATCCCGCCAAAGCTGTGATGAATGCCGCCAGGACAAAGACCGAAATGAAAGCTATACCCGTGAAAAACACCGAATTGTGCAAATAATTAGACCAAAAGCGGGTATGCAATTCGTCGTCAAAAGCAAAGGTCAATCCCATACAAACCAGACCCAATATCATGAATCCGATCAGAACGGTTTTGTGTTTGCCTGTAAAATTAAGTTGGTCCATTTGTGATCTCTTATATAGTGATAAGATTAGATGCTCTTTAGATTAATGAGTGCCGTGATCGCCCCCTTCATGGCTGTGATCCTGGCTGTTATCGCCTTGGTGCTCGCCTTCTGTTGGTGCTGTTGGCTGTACTTCTGGTTGAACGGACTCAGCAAGAGCTTTCACGACACTATTGGGAATACCAAAACTTGCATTCAAGGTATTGGCCGCTTCGCTGTACTCCAATTTTTTGTCTTTAGCCTGTAAAGCACGTATCCAGTGGATGACCTGCCAGCGTTCTTCATAAGAAAGCTTATCCGCGTAGCCGCCCATAACGTTTTTGCCATACATAATAGCATGGTAGTACCGGCCATTGGATGAGTTGACCTGTTCGTCCAACAAGAAATTAGCGGGCGCGGCAGGGTATTTGGCGTTAGGGTTGGATTCGCTCACCAAGTATCCTTGACCATCTCCTTTCTCGCCATGGCAAATGCCACAGAACGTATTGTACAATTCCTCCCCTCTGGCCAAGCCAGCAGTACTAATGGGGAATGGATTATCGATGATTTCAGCTGTTGCACGGGTACGCTCTTCTTCCGTATTGCCATAATAATAAGGCACATGACCGTTGAGCGGTACAGATATACTATTGATGGCATCGCTACCGTGAAGGTACTTCATCGCTTGGTCAGCCTGTCCGGCGCTTGCAAAAAAAGCGCCTGCATAGCCTCTTGGTACTGTGCCCGCAACAGGGTAGCCGGGATAAGCCAACTCCTTCAGGCGCACCGTGCTGGCGCTGTCCCAGGTATTGAAATAATAATAGGCATATACATTTGCTTCCTGGGCAATGGAATGCCCCATATCAGGCATGTATTCGTGCCCGGTACGGTTGCCATCAGCGGGAGAACAAGCCTGTAGGATCAGTACAGCCGCTGCAGCGATGATGATGCTTTTAAAGTTTTTCATCCACTTCTGATTTGTAGCTCCTCGCTTATATGTTTTTAGTATTCACCTCTGATGCCCCTGAGCCGCTCAAAAAGGACTGAATGTCCGATTTTTCGTCCGCGTCAGCATTGGTTACATCAAAAGCGATGCAAAATTTATCGTCTGTAATGCGATCGTCCAGGGTGGGGTTTGTCACTCCGGGTGCCATACCGCATATGGTATAAAAGGTTACCACCATACCGATAGAAGCAAATAATACCGTTACCTCGAACGTAATGGGAATAAACGCGGGTAATGAAAAATAAGGCTTACCACCAAAAATGATCGGCCAGTCGCGGGTAAACACCCAAGTCATAAACAGTAGAGCCGTCAATGTGCCTATTGCGCCATATACAAACCCAGCGATGTGCAAGCGGCTTTCCGATAAACCCAATGCGGGGTCCAATCCATGCACCGGGAACGGCGTAAACACATCCATGATGGTACGGTGCTCGTGCTGTGCCTTGACCACTGCTTTCAGCAACACTTCTTCATCATCGTAAAGCCCGTAGAGGACTTCTTTATTTGCATTCCTCATGTTGATATGAGTTATTGATGGTTTTTCTAAAACGTTGATTAATGAACCTCTGTCTTTTCGGCAGCGTGCTTCTGCCTAGCCTTTGGGCCAATATATTGATCGCCCGCAGCCTTTAAAATCGCTTTCACTTCCGCAATCGCTACGACAGGCGCTACCCGTGCAAAAATCAGGTAGCAAGTAAAGAACAAGCCCAAAGTACCGATGAACAAACCGATTTCCACCCAGGTAGGCACGTAATAACTCCAACTGGTGGGCAAATAATCACGAGCCAGCGTAGTGGCAATGATCACGAAGCGCTCAAACCACATACCAATGTTCACGAAAATAGACATGAAGAAGGTAATGAATATGCTGCGACGGAATTTCTTCCACCAGAATATTTGTGGTGACAATACATTACAAGACATCATGCCTACATAAGACCACCAATAAGGCCCCAATACGCGGTTGGCGAAAGCAAATTGCTCGTATATGTATCCTGAATACCAAGCGATGAACAACTCGGTCAGGTACGCAACACCTACGATAGTACCCGTTAGCAGGATCACTTTGTTCATACTTTCGATGTGCTCCAGGGTAATATACTGTTCCAGGTTAAACACCTTTCGGGTCATCACCATCAGCGTTTGCACCATCGCAAAGCCAGAGAAAATCGCCCCCGCAACGAAGTATGGCGGGAAGATGGTGGTGTGCCAACCAGGTATGACGGAAGTGGCGAAGTCAAAAGATACGATGGTGTGAACGGAAAGTACGAGTGGCGTCGCCAAACCGGCCAATACCAATGACAAGCTTTCCCAGCGTTGCCAGTGCTTGGCAGAACCCGTCCAGCCAAAAGACAAGAAGTTATACACCTTCCTGCGGAATCCTTTTGCCCGATCCCTTACTGTAGCAAAATCGGGTACCAAACCGGTGTACCAGAACAATAATGACACGGTAAAATAGGTAGAGATCGCAAAAACGTCCCAAAGCAGGGGCGAGTTGAAGTTTACCCAAAGTGGACCTCTGGTATTGGGATAAGGGAAGATGAAAAAGCCCAACCATAAACGCCCCATGTGAATGAGCGGGAATTGTCCCGCACAAATAACGGCGAAAATGGTCATCGCTTCGGCTGCCCGGTTTACCCCAGTCCGCCATTTCTGGCGAAACAGCAAAAGGATGGCGGAAATCAAAGTACCCGCGTGACCGATACCGACCCACCAGACGAAGTTGGTAATGTCCCATCCCCAACCTATGGTTCTGTTAAGGTTCCAGCTTCCGATCCCTTTCCAAATCGTCCAACCAACACAAAAGACATAAAATGCCAGGCCGGAGGCTGCAATAATAAAGGCAATGATCCAGGCGACACTGGGCGTACGCTCTGTTGGCGCACAAATGTCTTCCGTAATTTGGTGGTAGGTTTTACTACCCTCGATTAATGGATCCCGTATGGGTGAAACTACTGCACTCATTATAAAAAATGCATTATAGAATGTTTATCAATAAGATGCCTGATGATTAAGCATCAAGTTCTTCATCGCGATTATTTACCCTGGCCTGGTAGTAAACAGAAGATTGCGTATTGATCTCCTCCAAAACCAGGTAATTCAATGGATTTTTCATCCGCTGAGATACGGTGGACGCTTCGTTGTTGCGATCGCCAAAAACGATGGCTCCGGTTGGGCATGCTGTTTGGCAAGCCGTTTTAACATCGGAATCCATCAAGGCACGACCCTCACGCTTAGCCGTCAACTTGCCTTCCTGTATGCGCTGTACGCAGAAACTGCATTTTTCGATAACCCCGCGTGAACGCACGGTTACATCCGGGTTGAGCACCATACGGGTAAGGTTGTCTGCATAGTACGGAATCTCTTCGCCGTTGACGTTGGACTCGTTAGCACCAAAAAGATCCGCAGTGGTGTAATCCAGCCAGTTGAAGCGGCGCACTTTGTACGGACAGTTGTTGGCACAATAGCGGGTACCAATACAACGGTTATAAGTCATTTGATTCAAGCCTTCCGAGCTGTGGTTTGTAGCAGCAACAGGACATACGTTTTCGCAAGGTGCGTTGTCGCAGTGCTGGCATAGCATGGGCTGATACACCACATTTGGATTTTCATAGTCGCCATAATAATAGCGGTCTATGCGAAGCCAGGTCATTTCGTGGTGGCGCCATACTTCGTGTTTTCCTACCACAGGAACGTTATTTTCAGCCACACAGGCTACTTGACAAGCGCCGCAACCAATACAAGCGTTCAGGTCAATGTGCATGGCCCAGTGGTGTCCCTGGCTATAGAAGGTTTTCTTGTAATCCTCGTAAGGATACAGCGTATTGTCATTCAGCTTTTTAGCTTCAGCTCGCTTCTCCTCAATGTGGTGGGACAGTTCTGAAAGCTCTGACAAATTGCCCTGATAGATGATAGAACGATTGGTCAATCCACCCTGAGAACCAGCGCCCAAAGTCATCACCGTTTTTTCATCCACATTGATCTGCTCGCCTGTCTTAGGGTCTATACCTGTAACCCCCATCGTATGGTGGTACTGTACGCAGGCAAATTCAGATTCCTCGCCACTCTTGCCAGATAATTGCTCTACAGCAGCGTAGTAAACCACGTTGCCGTTTTTGTCGTAGCTCAACCAGGGATAAACATTTACCCCAACGCCGTTGCCCAAGGCCCGCCCCATCTGACCAGTAGCGGTACGGCCATAGCCCAACGCTAAGGCTGTGGTTCCATCCATTTGGCCAAACTGACGCACAACGGTACACTTCTGCGTATTACCACCAACTGTCAAATCCACTTTATCGGCCTGGCCTTTGAATTCGGTGTTGTTCAGGTTTTCAAAAGCGGTAAAGCTATTGCCGCCTTCCCATTTTACTGGTATGGCCAAGTAATTGCCCCACACACAACGGGTAATTGGATCGGGCATTTCCTGCAACCAGGGGTTATTGGCATAAACCCCGCTACCTACATTCACTGTTTCGTAGAAAGTAACTTCCCATTCAGAATTCCCGGGCGTACTGACTTTGCTCGCTGCGGCGCTCAGGTCGGCAGAAAAAGCAACTTGAATGCTAAACTGTGGCGCTTCAAAAATCCCGTCGTGCAGGCTGCTGTCCCAAAAAGTTTGGAATGTGGCAAATTTATTTTGCTGTGGGAACATGGCTTGTTCCCAGTGTTTTCTCAGGTATTCAAAATAGAACTGTTCTGGCTCTATGGCTTGCGCAGGAGCGGTGGTGATCACAGCCCCGGTAGAATCCACGGTAGTCGTCGCCGCTGTTGTTCCAAAACTGTAATTGGCCCAGCGCAACAGGCTTTCTTCTGCCTGGCGGGTGCCTTCCCGGCCTATTTTGGCAAAAATAGGCGCAATGGCTGGCTGGATCAAACTGTAATGGCCGCGCTTAGGTTCGGCGTCGCCCCAGCTTTCCAGGAAGTGATGCGTAGGTGTGGCATAGTCGCACAATAAAGTCGTTTCATTGGGTACGCCAGCAAAAGAAACTTTCAAGCCTACTTTTGACATCGCTGCCGCAAATTTATCGGCACCTGGCAAGTCATAAGCAGGGTTAGCACCATCCATCACAAACAGGGCATCTACCCTGCCCCCATTCATCTCTTCTACCAGTTTTTTGGCACTGCTGTCCATTCCCTGACGCTGCATGGAGGCTTCGCTGAAATCAATGGTAACGCCGTAACTGCCCAGCAGGTCATTGATAGCGTTTACGATGATTTGCTCTCCCACGTTGTTAGATCCGGATACGATCAAGGATTGGCCGCGGTTGCCATACAGGTCTTTGGCTATCTTTTTGATTTTTGCCAGGGTATCGCCTTTCAGGGTTGGTGCGCCGGAAATAGCCGAAACATTGGCCAAGGCAGCCAATTCGTTGTATAAGCTCACAATGGCCGCGCCTTGCTCCGATGGTTTGACCAAAATGCGGTTGTCGGCATTAGAGCCGGTCAAGCTCATGTGGCTTTCAATTTGGATGTGGCGGGACAATTCTGCTTTTTCATTGTCGTCCACCTTGCGATTTACCGCATATTGAGTGGCATACTCTGTTGGGGAAATCCAAGTTCCCAGAAAATCAGCGCCAAAGCTGACAATCATCTTGGCGCGATCGAAGCGATAAGATGGAATCACTGGCTGCCCGAAACTGTCGCGGTTGGCTTCCAAAATAGCAGAGCTGGAAACCGGATCATATAGGACAACTTCTGTGTTCGGGAAGGCAGCTTGAAAGTCTGCCAATGCTTTTTTAGTGGTTGGGCTGAGGATGGTATTAGATACAATGCGGATGCGTGAAGAAGCAGTGAGTTTTTTGCCGATTTCAGCATCGATCTCTGCCCACGATGGCCCGCGTTTGTTGCGATTGGCTGGCTTATCAATTTTATTGTCAGCAATGCGATAAGGGCCATCCAAACGGCTGGTATCGTACAACCCTAAAACGCTGGCCTGCGCGCGCGCACTGGTAGCGCCTTTGGTCACTTTTGAAAGGCTATTGCCTTCTACTTTGATGGGGCGGCCTTCTCTGGTTTTCACCAAAATGGAACAATAATCACCACCTTGTACAAAGGAAGAGGCATAGTAGGTAGCAACACCGGGAACTATTTCATCCGGTTTGATGACATAAGGAATCGCTCTTTTGACAGGAA
Source organism: uncultured Saprospirales bacterium (assembly GCA_937864265.1). Lineage (GTDB taxonomy): Bacteria > Bacteroidota > Bacteroidia > Chitinophagales > Saprospiraceae > CALMIR01. Next base: position 32,958 of record CALMIR010000172.1, read on the forward strand.
TTTCACAGCTGGCAGCCAAAGTAGCCGCACCGATTCCGAAACCGAGGTAACGCAAAAAGTCGCGGCGATTAGCGCTGACATTCAAAGATTCCCCATCTGTCAACTGCTCCATCACTGATTTTTGGTGGAATTCCTGACCTGCGACTTCCTGATAACCAGGCGCATCGGTCAATTGATCCACCCCTATCCAAACTCCTTTATGTTTATTTTTCATCGCTGATTGTTTCGTATTCAATTAATACTGGCTTTAGGGATCAATAATGGCATTTTTGGCATTCTAAACCACCGATTTCTTCTACCGTTACCTTTTCGCGGGTTCCGTTAGACAACTCTTCGTGGAAATGCTCATAAGACTTGTAGTATTCATTGTCTTTGAACTGAACCTCCGTCTGTCGGTGACAGTTGATACACCAGCCCATAGAGAGCGGTGAATACTGTTGTACAACTTCCATCTGCTCCACTGGTCCGTGGCAGGTTTGGCACTCTACTTTACCTACACTGACGTGCTGCGCGTGGTTGAAGTAAGCGTGATCAGGCAAGTTGTGGATGCGCACCCATTCGATTGGACCCTGGATTTTTTTCTTGGTCTCGTTGGTCAAAGACGTTTTAATGCCCTTCCACTGATCTTCTATCATTTTCTCGCCTTTTTCATCCAGCGTACTATTTTCCTGTACATAGGTATCGGCAATCCACTTCTTGAAAACCTCTTCGATTTCAGATTCTGAGAGTTGATCGTAATTTTCTATATAAGTGCCTGTATTGGGATTCCAACCAATGGAGGCATATATTTTGCTGATTTCGGCAGTACCATACTGAGAGCCGACTTTTACGGCAGCGTGGCAGTTCATACAGGTATTGGCTGCTGGGATGACAGAATGCTTGCTGCGACGTGCGCCATCGTGGCAGTACTGGCAGTCAATTTGCTGCAATCCGGCGTGGGTAGCATGCGAGAACTTGATGGGCTGCTCAGGCGCATAGCCCTGCTGACGCCCCAACATAATGGCATTATTGACCGTCGTGTAGCCACCTAATACCACCAGCGCAAAAATCACAAAAGCAATCAGTCCTTTGCTGGTGAGAATGTCCACCAAAGTGCGGCGGGTAGCACTCGTATTGCCCTCCTTGAGTTGGAGCATGTAGTTGAGGTTAGCCAGGATACGAGCCAATACAATAGCCAAAATAGCTAAGATAAGGGCTAAGGCTATATATAAAGGTGTGTTGTTGGGCTTTTCAACAGCTACAACTGTTGCCGGATCGCCTGGGGGCAGTTTTCCTCCAGGCCCATTAATATACACATCGTTGATGTAAGCTAAAACATTCTCGATGTCCGCATCGGTAAGGTTGAGGAAGTTATTCATCACCGTTGGCTTCCACTCGTTCCACAGTTCGGTGGCGCGAGGGTGGCCAGCCTGTATCATGGCTTGGGAATTGCGAATCCAGGAGTATAAATCCTCCCGTGGGTAATCCGCCCATCGTTCTTCCAATCCGCCCAGAGCTGGGCCGGTCAGCTTGCTTTTCATGTCCTTATTGTGACAGGTTGCGCAGTAGTTGCGGAAGAGCGTTTTACCCGCCTCAAGGTCAACGGTAGCGGCCGCAGCGTCCTGACCAATAACAGGCATGGCCAGCAGGACGAGAGATAGCGCTAGTACTAGTCGGCTAATCAACGGCTTATATATCATCTCCGAGTGCTATTTTATGATAAGGTTTGTTTGACACGGCAGTGTCATTTTTTTGTCAGCGCAAAGATAAAATTCGTTAACTTTTTTTAACAATATTTATGAAAAAGGGAGAGTTATTTAGATTTTCTCTAAATAAAATTGGAATTATCGCCTCTTTTTCTTCTATTTTTTGGGGAAAATGGCTTTTACTTATCACAGCAACGCTCTTAACAATTGTTAATCTGCCCTATAAGCGGTTGTTAAACTGTTATTGTTTCGTTAGCGTGGCAATAATGTATGCCAAAGTGCTGTCTCTTTTGATACATTTGAGCACTGAATTGATCCGTCATGTTTGGAGGCGAAGAAAAAAAAATCGGCTGGGTAAGCGCTACGGCATTAGTCATAGCCAATATGGTGGGAACGGGGGTTTTTACCAGTTTGGGCTTTCAATTACAAGACTTACAAAGTACGGGTGCCGTATTGGGTTTATGGGTGATAGGAGGTCTGGTTTCCCTATTTGGGGCGTTTAGTTATGCGGAATTGGGCACCAAGCTACCCCGTTCTGGCGGTGAGTACTATTTTCTATCGCGCATATACCATCCTTTTTGGGGTTATCTATCCGGTTGGGTTTCTCTGACCGTTGGCTTTGCGGCTTCCGTAGCGCTTTCTGCCATGGCTATGGGGGCTTATTTGAGTAAAATGTTGCCCATTTCGGCTGCCTTGCTCGCCATTTTAGCCATTTTACTTTTATCGCTCATCCATTCGGTCAATATCCGGCAAAGCCGAAATTTTCAGAACCTATTCACTGCCCTAAAAATTCTGTTGATTTTATTTTTAATCGCGGCCTGCTTCATTTTAGAGCCACAAGCCAGTGCCTTGAACTGGAACGATGCTTGGCTGCATGAAGTGCAACAGCCCTCTTTCGCCATCGCTTTAGTTTTTGTCGTGTATGCCTTTTCCGGCTGGAATGCCGCGGCTTATATCGTGGAGGAAATTGACGAGCCATCCCGCAATTTGCCTAGGGCGCTGATTGGAGGTACGCTATTGGTAACCATCCTTTATGTCTTATTGCAATGGGCATTTTTGCGCCAAGCTTCTATCGGCCACTTACAAGGGAAATTGGAAGTCGGCCAGATTGTCGCGGAACTCATGTTTGGAGAAAAAGGCGGCCAACTGGTCAGTTTGTTTATCGCCTTGTTGCTCGTGTCCAGTATTAGTGCTATGGTGTGGGTAGGCCCACGAGTGGTGCGCGCCATGGCCAACGATTACAGCATCTGGCGTTTTCTAGCCGCCGATAATCTCAATGGCATTCCTGTGAAAGCAGTTTGGCTCCAAGCTGTTATCAGTATCGCCATGATCCTCACAGGCTCTTTTGAGCAAGTGCTGCTTTACAGTGGCTTTGTGCTGCAATTGTTTACGACGCTCACGGTTGCCGGGGTTTTCATCCTGCGCTGGAAAAACGGCCATTCCGGTTATTCCAGTCCGGCTTATCCTTGGGCGCAACTGATATTTCTACTCATCAGCGCCTGGATTTTGTTGTACTTATTGATCGACCGCCCTTTTGAAAGCCTGATGGGTTTGTCGAATTTATTGGTGGGTGCTGTTTCCTACTGGTGGAGTCGGCGCTATCGGCACTTTTTTACGCCTACCCTAGAAACCACTGGCTCTAAGCTTTCCAAAATTAAAACGGGTACGCTGGTTGAGAAGGATTAGCTGGCCCAATTAGCGAGTAACCTGAAGGTGCCTAACTTCTACGCCATTTTTTGTATCTTTGTACACAAACCCACAGTACATGGCACTTCAGAAGCTACCTATTGGGATACAGGATTTTAGAACCATCATCGAAGATGGCTATAAGTATATTGACAAAACGAGCTACATACACCAACTGGTGACCAGCGGCAAATTTTTCTTCCTTTCTCGTCCGCGCCGCTTCGGCAAATCCCTCACCATTACCACTTTGCAGGAGCTGTATTCGGGCAGCCGTGATTTGTTCCGCGGTTTGTGGATCGAAAATCAATGGGATTGGGACAAACGACATCCCATCATTCGCCTGTCCCTCAAAGATGTCAACTTTGAACAATTGGGTTTGGAAAGAGCCTTGTTCGACCGGATTGAAGAACTCAGCAAAAAGTGGCAGGTACCCGTTATCCGGGAAACAGCCAGAGACCAGTTTCGGGAGATAATACAGGTGTTGGGACAGGATCAAAAAGTAGTCGTTTTGATTGACGAATACGATGCGCCAATTATACATTATCTGGGTAAAGAACTGGTCAAAGCGCAGGAAAATCGCGAACTGCTGAAGGGCTTTTACGGTATCCTCAAAGAAATGGATGCCCTGATCGAGTTGGCTTTTCTCACTGGGGTGAGCAAATTTTCCAAAGTCGGTATCTTTTCCGGCCTCAACAACCTCCAAGACATCAGCATGCACCCGGCCTATGCCACCATGCTGGGCTATACCCAAGAAGAATTGGAGCACAATTTTGCCGAAGAAATACTAGATACTGCCGCCCACATGAAACTCAGTCGGG
>CALMIR010000173.1 GCA_937864265.1 uncultured Saprospirales bacterium
GTTTAGCCCGCTAGGGTAAGGACAAATCGGGAACTTAATTTTTCTGCGTTACTTATTCCCCTTACTTTTGCAAATAAAACAAAAATGGTAAAAATATTCCATTTATCTACTTGCGATACTTGCCAAAGGATCATTCGCGAATTGGATGTCCCTGCCGATACCGTATTTCAGGATATTAAAACCCAAGCGATCTCCCCGGAACAACTGGATGCGATGAAGGAAAAAGCGGGCACTTATGAGTCATTATTTAGCCGACAAGCCCGCAAATACAGAGAATGGAGCCTGAAAGACAAAAAACTGAGCGAAAATGACTATCGCGAATTGATCTTGCAGGAATATACGTTTCTGAAAAGACCGGTAATTCAGGTTGACGAAACTTTTTTTATTGGCAATGCGCCGAAAACCGTTGAGGCCGCTAAAGCTAAAATTCACGGCCAATGAAACCAGACCAAAACGAGATCATCGCCTTTTTTATAAACTTGCAAAACGATATTTGCCAACAACTGGAAGCTGCTGAAGGCGAAACCAGTTTCCGAAAGGACGACTGGGAGCGACCCGGCGGTGGTGGCGGGCAAAGCCGGGTGATCGAAGGCCAGTTTATTGCCAAGGGGGGCGTCAATTTTTCAGCCGTACATGGGCAACTGTCGGATACGGCGGGCAAGGCTCTGAATATCCAGCCAGGCCCTTTTCTGGCCACAGGGGTCAGTATAGTATTGCATCCTGCCAATCCCCATGTACCCATCATCCACATGAATGTCCGGTATTTTGAAGTAGAACAGGGGCATTGGTGGTTTGGGGGCGGAATCGACCTGACCCCGCACTATATCGTTCCAGAGGAGGCTCAGTTTTTTCATGCCGAATTAAAAAAAGTTTGCGATCGCTACCACCCTGATTATTACGGGGAATTTAAAGCTTGGGCCGACCGCTATTTTTATCTAAAGCACCGAAAAGAAAGCCGGGGCATTGGCGGCATTTTTTTCGACCGCTTAAGCGAAACAGAACGCGCCAATAAAGCCGAGCTTTTTGCCTTTGTACAGGCGGTAGGCCATGCCTTTTGTCCTATCTACCTGCACTTGCTACACCAGAACAAAAATCGGCCTTACAGCCTGGAGGAACGCCAATGGCAGCATTTGCGGCGGGGGCGCTATGCAGAGTTCAACCTCATCTGGGATCAGGGCACCCGCTTTGGTTTGGAAACGGATGGCCGAACGGAATCTATACTCATGAGCCTCCCTCCTTTGGCCGCTTGGCAGTACGATTTTCAACCGGAGGCGGGCAGCCGGGAAGCACAGACGCTGGCATGGTTGCACCAAGCCCCTAACTGGCTAGATTGGGCGAAATAGGAGCTTAATTTTTCTGCGGTACTAATCACACAAAATCGTGATGGTTTCGGTACGTATCCGATTGCTGATATGGCCAGCCCGATCCATGATCTCGATGTAATAAAAGAAGCTGTCCACCGGAAATTCAGGGTCAACCTGACAGACGCGGCCATCCGGGAAAATGCAGCAAATATTGCCTCCGGCCAGAATATTTGGTATTTTGACCGTAATTTCGCCAGAAATTCCATTGCCGGTTCCCTGGTCGGGGATAGCATTGAGTTTGATAGGAATGGGGTCGAGCAGCTCATTTCGGCTATCATAAAAAAAGACGTTGACGTTTTCGGGGTCGCCCAAATCGGCATCGCCATCGGTAAATCCAAAAGTGACCGATAAGGTATCTTGTGGCGCACCTACACTGCCTTGAAATACCTGATTTTTATTCGCCCCAATGTAATTGATCACCGGCTCTTCCGGGTAGTCCGGTGGTTTAACGCAACCCCAAACCAATATCAGAGCAAGTATCAAAATGGTACAATACGAAGTAAGTGGCTGTTTCATCATTTATCCTTATTCTTGTGTGGTCAAAATAAAACTATTCTGGAACATTTTTCCCTGCAAAGAGCGGATTTAATCCAGCGGATCGCAAATGTGACACCGGAGCATTTCGATGAACTGGCGCTGGAGGTTTTTCATTTCCAGTCCAGGTACAATCCCGTTTATGCCCGCTACCTGTCTTTATTGGGCAAAAAAACGGAAATGGTACGCGATATTACCGATATTCCTTTCCTGCCCATCTCGCTGTTCAAAACCCATACACTTAAAACAGGCGAATGGCCTTCCGGTTTGATTTTTTCGAGCAGTGGCACCACCCAACAAACCCTGACCAGCCAACACCACCTCCGCGATGGCGCATGGTATTTGCAAAATGCCCGCAGGGGCTTCGAATGCTTTTATGGCCCGCTCAGCGATTTTTGCTTTTTGGCGCTTTTGCCCGCCTATTTAGAACGCACAGGTTCTTCTTTGGTATTTATGGCCGACGATTTTATTCGTCGTTCATCTTACCCCGACAGCGGTTTTTTTCTGTACGATATCGACAATTTATTGGAAATCATAAAACGCTGTCAAGCCCAGCGCATCCCAGCCATTTTGCTGGGTGTGAGCTTTGCCCTGCTCGATTTGGCCGAGCAATATCAGCCGCAGCTTGAGGGGATCATCGTGATGGAGACCGGCGGAATGAAAGGCAGAGGCCGCGAATTGACTCGCTCCGAACTACACGACCGCCTGACCCAAGCTTTTGGCGTGACCGCAATCCACTCAGAATACGGGATGACGGAGTTGTTTTCTCAAGCTTATTCCAAAGGAAATGGCTTGTATTACCCGACACCTACCCTAAAAGTATTGGCCCGAGAGCTGACCGATCCGCTTCAAAGCTACCGCAGTGCCAGAACAGGGGTGTTGAATATCATTGACTTGGCCAATCTCGATACCATCGCCTTTATCGCTACCGACGATCTGGGCAGGGTGCATCCCGATGGCAGTTTTGAGGTGTTGGGGCGCATGGATCATTCCGACCTGCGGGGCTGCAACCTGATGGTGGCTGATTGATGGATTGTTCCCCTGAATTCACCGAATTCTACTTACTGCCTTACACCACGCTCATTCCCGTTTGAACCCGCCAAAGGTCGGCATAGTCTCTTCCCAGTTTTACCAGTGTGTCGTGATCGCCTGTTTCTGAAATTTTGCCATCTTTTAATACTATGATCCGATCGGCGCGCCTGATGGTTGAAAGGCGGTGGGCGATGATGATGGCCGTGCGATCTGCTGTCAGTTCGTCTAGGCTTTCCTGCAAAGCCCGCTCCGTTTCCGTGTCAACAGAACTGGTTGCCTCATCCAGAATCAGGATGGGCGCGTCTTTTAATATGGCTCTGGCAATACTCAGCCGCTGGCGCTGCCCGCCAGAGAGCTTGATGCCACGCTCGCCTACAATGGTGTCGTACTGCTGGGGCAAACTGTTGATGAAATCGTGCAATTGAGCTTTTTTGGCGGCAGCTTGTACCGCTTCGAGGCTATAGTTTTCCAGACCATAAGCGATGTTTTCCAACACACTGCCGTGAAATAGATAGACATCCTGGCTGACCAGGGCGATGTTTTTCCTTAAGTCGGATAGGGCTATATCCTTTAGGTCAATCCCTTCCATTAAAATCTGACCTTGTGTAGGCTCGTATAACCTCAATAAAAGTTTGATCAGGGTTGTTTTGCCGCCTCCAGTAGGCCCTGCAATGCCGAGTGTTTCTCCTTTTCTGATGTTGAATTCAATGCCATTCAATACTTCCAGCCCGGGCTGATAGGCAAAATGGAGGTCGCGGAAGCTTATGTTTCCAGGGTGGTCGGGCAGGGGAACCCCGTTTGTCGTATCAACGATAGTGCTTTGGCTGTCCAATAAAGAAAAGATGCGATCGGAAGCGGCGCGGGCCCGTTCGTATTCATCGAAAATATCGCCCAAGCGGGTCACTGGCCAAAGCAAGCGCTGGGTCATCATGGCAAAAAAAGCCAGATCGCCTAGCGAAAAGCGTCCGGGTTCAAACAATATCCAATAAGCGCCCACCAACAGGCTCAACCCAAAGCCAATGCTGATAAAGATGCGGATCAGCGGCTCGTAAGCGGCATTCCATTTGATGGCCTTGAACTGGGCATCCCGGTACTTTTCAGAAACTTCCCGGAGGCGATTGCTTTCAAATGGTTCGGCGGTAAAGCTTTTGATGACCAAAATACCCGAAATGTTGTTTTCCAGGCGAGCGCCCAATTCTCCCACCCGGTTTCTGACCTCCTGGTAGTAAGGTCGCACTTTGCGCTGGTAGTAAAGGCTGCCCAGAACAATAAAAGGAATGGGAATCATGCTGATCCAACCCAATTCGAAAGAAACCTGGCACAAGGACCATCCGGCAAATAGCACCAAAACGATCATCTGTACGATTTCGTGAAAAACGCTATTGATGAATCGTTCCAGTTGATTGACATCGTCATTGAGAATGGCCATGAGGTTGCCCGTGCGCTGGGATTCAAAAAAGGCCATTTCCCGGCTTTGCAGTTTGTTGTAGGCACTTATCCGCAGCCGATGCTGCACCTCCTGTGCCAGGTTGCGGAAGCCCCTTTGGTACAACCACTCAAAGAAGCTTTCCAATCCAAAAATGACGAAGGTCAGAATGGCCAAAAAAATGGCTGTTTGCCAGGCATCCGTAATCCCCAGGCTGTTTTTGATCCAAAACGGGCTTTGCCCGCTGACGGCATCGATGAGCCAAGCCGTCAGGAAAGGCGGCATCAGATCGAGCACTTTATTGAGGACAGCATTGAAAATAGCCAGCCACAGGGGGCGGCGGAATTGGGTCAGGTATTGGAATAATCGTTGCATGTCGCAAACATACGAATCCTGTATTGGATAAGCTATCCTTGTTTTCCTCCCGACAATCGACCTATTTCCCTACTTTTGCCCATGCAAGTGGTGTAATTTCACCCCTCATTTTTTCACCAACTGTCATGGATTATGTATAAAAGAGCTATCTACTTACTGCTATGCAGCGTTTTCTCCCATTTTTTGGCGGCTCAAGACGCTGCTTGGTGGAAAGACAGCGCATCACCAAAACCAGGAACTGGCCTGCAAGTGATACAACCCAGTGCTTTTCGAAGCCTTGAAATCCAGGTTGACCTATTACAGCAAATGTTGTATCAGGCACCACATGAAAATGAAGTACTGCTGGCTGAATCCAACTTTTTGATGGATTTGCCTGCTCCAGATGGCCAAACGCAAACTTTCCGCTTGGTCGAATACGCTATGATGGAGGACGGCTTAGCTGCCAAATTCCCGGGAATCAAAACCTTTATTGGAAAAGACATCCGCCGCCCACAGGTGTTGGCGCGTTTAGACCTGACGCCGCAGGGCTTTCACGCAATGGTCATGGATGGAGGCAATACCTGGTTCATTGATCCTTATTTCCACCTGTCCAACAGCGATCACTACCTGTCATACTTCAAAAAAGACTATCAAAAGGCGCATACTTTTGAGTGTTTGGCGGAAGGCAGTTATGAGTCGGAGACTACGCACCAGCCCGAAAGCCCTGAATTTGTTGGTGAGGAGTTGCGGGTTTATCGCCTGGCCATGGCAGCTACGGGCGAATACACCCAATTTCACGGGGGCACGGTTGACGGGGCTTTGGCGGCTATTGTCACCACCATGAACCGGGTGAACGGCATTTATGAGCGCGATATATCTGCCCGAATGGTTCTGATCGAAAACAACGACTTGATCATCTATACCGATGGCAATTCCGACCCCTATTCAGGTAGCGCAGGCAATCACCTGGGGCAAAACCAGTCCAATTTGACAGCGGTCATTGGCACAGCCAATTACGACATAGGCCATGTTGTTGATACAGGCGGTGGGGGTATCGCCGGATTGGGAGTCGTTTGCGACAGCGATGACAAAGCCCGTGGATACACCGGATTGGGTGCACCCGTTGGCGATCCCTTCGATATAGATTATGTGGCGCATGAAATCGGGCATCAATTTGCGGGCAATCACACTTTCAATGGTTCGGCGGGATCATGTGGCGGTGGCAACCGAAACGGTTCTACGGCCTATGAACCGGGTAGCGGTGTGACCATCATGGCCTACGCGGGTATTTGCGGCTCAGATAATATTGCCAACAATAGCATCGACCATTTTCATGTGGGTAGCTTGGTAGAAATGACCAATTTCACCACCATTTTTAATGGCAATACCTGCCCGGAAAAGATTCCAACGGACAATACAGCACCTGTTGCTGAGGCAGGCCCTAGTGGCTATGTTATTCCCATTTCCACCCCATTTGAGCTGATTGCCAGCGCGGTTGATCTGGAAAGCGATTCGCTAACCTACTGTTGGGAGCAATACGATTTGGGCCCTAGCACCGGCCCGAATGCGCCAACGGGCAATGCGCCTAGCTTTCGATCGTTTTCACCTTCCACCAATCCGGTTCGCGTTTTTCCGCGCATCGCCGACATCATCAATGGCACCACGACTACAGGCGATGTACTGCCCACCTATACCCGCAATTTGTCGTTTCGCGTAAGCGTGCGGGATAATGTGGGTTTTGGCGGTGGCGTACATTGGGATCAAATGACCATGAGCGCAACGGAGTTGGCCGGCCCCTTTCGGGTGTTGAGCCAAAATACTGCTACGACCTGGTCTGCTGGCTCTTTTCAGGTGATAGAATGGGCCGTGGCCAACACAGATCAAGCGCCAGTCAATGCCGCAGAAGTGGATATTCTGCTCTCGAAAGATGGGGGCTTTACCTATCCGGATACGCTGGCGCAGAACATGCCCAATATCGGATTGGCCTTGATACAAATACCGGATACGCTGCAAGGCAACACCTTTCGCGTGAAAGTAAAGGCAGCCAATAATGTTTTCTTCGACATCAACAACGCCAACATCTCAATAACACCTGCTGTTGCCGGATTTTCGCTTGGAGTGGTCAATCCGAACTTAGTAGCTTGTGGCGGACAGGATTTTGCCGTGCAGTTGTTCTCTGCTGCCATACTTGGGTTTGATGGGGAAATTGCACTTAGCGTCATTGATGTGCCAGCAGGTATAAATGTGGAGGTGCCGCCCAGCATTATGCCTGGCACCACCAGCAGTTTTATCGTGACCGGGACAGGTGGATTGCCCAGTGGTTTGTATGATTTTTCAATTGTGGGTCAATCGGGCGGACTGCAAGATACCGTTGAGATACATTTGCAGCTATACGCCCAAGCACCGGGCAGTATCGCATTGGTGGAACCCGCCGCGAATGCCCAAAATGTATCGGTGATGCCTACCTTGACATGGGAAGCACACCCCGATGCCGAACAATACGATGTTCAGGTTTCAACAGTGCCTGATTTCAGTTCCATCTTACTGGAAGAAACGGGGGTAAATGGCATTGCTTATACGCCAAGCCTTGCTTTAGAAGGCAACAGTACGTATTATTGGCGGGTAAGGGGTAGCAATTCAGCTTGCGGTTCAGGCGTTTACACTGAGCGCAGCTTTTCTACCGAAAGCATCCTTTGCCAGGTATTTGAACCCACCGATTTGCCAGCGCCTTTCTCCAATAATTTACCTTTTTTGATTTCCAGAGTAACGGTCGATTTGGATGTACCCGTGCGCGATGTCCGCGTATTGAATTTGAGGGGAACACATTTCCCGATTTCCGACCTGAATTTCCGATTTTCCAGCCCGGAAGGCCCGATTATCGACTTGATTACGGAGGACTGCGAGTTTGGCAATGCGTTTGATGTTAATTTATCGGATGCTGCTTCTGCCGCAGTGCCTTGCCCATTCAACAACGGCGGTACATTCCATCCAGAGGAACCGTTTTCTACTTATGTCGGCCAAAGCGCTTTGGGGGAATGGCGGATCATCATTTTTAAAACAGAAGATAACGGGGAGTTGCAGTCTTGGGGCTTGGAGCTGTGTTATCCTGCGCCAGTCAGCCAGCGCGAACAGGCCATAGCGTTGGCCAGGATGAAGGTATTTCCCAATCCGGCTAAGGAGCGCGTACAACTTCAATTCGATCCAGGTAATCAGGTTCATACCATCGAAGTCCGCAACTTGGCCGGGGAAATGGTGTTGCAACAAATGGCAAAGCTGGACAAGGGGCAAATGGAATTTTCACTGGCGGCTATTCCTGCTGGATTTTATGTCGTGTTGGCCAAAGATGAAGCCGGCTCGGTCATTGGAAGTTCCAAATTGATTGTAACCCGGTAAGCAACAGAACAGCTTGCTGGTAAGAGCGGTCGGACATCTTAAGAGGTGCGACCGCTCTGCGTTTCTAAGTGATTACCACCACTTGCGCCCGGTAAGGGCCTGGAATTGGCATTTCATTTCCAATGTTTGAAAATCGTAAGTAATACTTTGAAATTATTTGGCACAGGCTTGCTATTGCTGGTAGATCTGTCAAAGAAAATCTCTATACCAGGCACTTTCTGTCAAAAATAGCTTCGATGGCATTCCTATTTTGATTTATCCGCTTGCCTACCTACATTAGCCGATAAAAAACGCCTTAGCATGTCCACTCAACGCCTGCAACAGCTCCAAGCTTTGCTCTCCGAAAGTCCCCGCGACTCTTTTTTGCTTTTTGCCATAGCCAAAGAACTGGAAAAATTGGATCGCCCAGACGAAGCCCTACAACAATACCGCCTACTACTAGAAACGGATGCCCATTATGTCGGCGCGTATTATCATCTGGCCAAATTGTTGGAAAAAAAAGACCAGCGGATGGAAGCCTTAGCCATTTACGAAAAAGGCATGTTGGTGGCTCGGCAGGCAGGCGATCAGCACGCTTTGGGCGAATTGGCTACTGCTAAACTATTGCTGGAAGAAGAGTAGTGCAAGCAACATTTTTATAGATGGATGCAACATATTTGAAATCAGGTACAGTCGGTTCAATTGATTTATTTTTATATTAATTTGATATTCAATGCTTTGGGATTGAGTTGGTCAATGATCGTAAAACGAAAGAAATTTGGAACAATTATGGAACAGGGCTTGTCAGCCATAATCCTATATTAGCAGAAAATTTTACGATATGATGAACAATACAAAGGTTGTCTTTTGGTCGATAACCGTGGCATTAGGTGGATTCTTATTTGGGTTCGATACGGCTGTCATTTCTGGAGCAGAGCAGGCTATCCAATTGCAATGGGGCTTGAGCGATGCGATGGTGGGGCAAATGGTTGCCATGGCTTTGTACGGCACCGTTATCGGAGCCTTACTAGGGGGCATTCCTGCAGACCGGATTGGCCGCAAACGATCCCTTTTTTGGATTGCCGTACTTTATTTGGCATCGGCAGCGGGGTCAGCACTGGCGCCTGAGGTGTATTCCCTGATGTTCTTTCGTTTCATCGGGGGTTTGGGCGTGGGCGCTTCATCTGTCATTGCACCGATGTATATTTCAGAAATTGCGCCAACGGAACAAAGGGGACAGTTGACGGCCCTTTTTCAATTCAATATCGTACTGGGTATATTGATCGCCTATGTATCCAACTACCTTATCGGGGGAGGTGATTGGCGGCTCATGCTTGGGATAGAGGTTATCCCGGCAATAGGCTTTGTGGTCATGATTTTGTTTGTACCCAGAAGCCCGAGGTGGCTGGTGGTCAAGCGAGGACTGGTGGACGAAGCCCGGAAGGTACTGGAAATGATCAACCCGGCCACTGCCGATGCTGCTCTGGCAGCCATTCGGGAGAGCGACCACCACGTGGCTACCCGGCAGTCTGGTTTTGCTGCGTTTGTATCTGGCAGGTTCAATTTTCCCATCTTATTGGCTTTTCTCATTGCCTTTTTCAACCAGCTATCGGGTATCAACGCCGTGATTTACTACGCACCCCGGATTTTTAAAGAAGCCGGGATGGAGGAGAGTTCGGCTTTGCTGTCTTCCGCAGGTATTGGATTGATCAACCTCGTATTTACGATGTTGGGATTGGCTTTGATAGATAAAATGGGGCGCCGCTTTTTGATGTTTATCGGTTCATTCGGTTACATCATTTCTCTGACGTGTGTGGCGGCTGCTTTTTTTATAGAATCCTCCAATAGCTATTTCATCATGTTTTTCCTGTTTGCCTTTATTGCTGCCCATGCAATTGGCCAGGGAGCGGTCATTTGGGTGTTCATCACAGAGATTTTTCCGAATGAAGTACGCTCTTACGGCAATTCATTAGGCTGTGGTACCCACTGGGTTTTTGCTGCGCTCATAGCAGGTATTTTCCCTTTCCTGGCGGGAAAAATAGGCCAGGAGTACATTTTTGGTTTCTTTGCCTTTATGATGGTGTTGCAGTTGCTGTTTGTGTGGCGTATGATGCCCGAAACTAAAGGCATTTCCTTGGAAGAATTGGAGAAACGCCTGGTCAAGCAACCTAAGTAGTGTGCAAAAGAACATTTAATTAGTGTACCCAACAAAATAGCCAACCATGTCTAAGCCAACAGTTATTTGTTTCGGAGAGGTACTCTGGGATTTGCTGCCCGATGGCAAAATAGCAGGCGGAGCCCCCATGAATGTGGCCTGTCACGTCAATAATTTCGGAATTCAGTCCAAAATGATCAGCCGGGTAGGGTCGGATGATTTGGGGCTGGAATTGCTGCATTTTTTAAAAAACAAAGGCGTGGATATCGCGTTGATTCAGCAAGACAGCACCTTCCCGACCGGTGTAGTCAACGTCACCCTGACGGACACCGGACAACCTTCTTACGAGATCGTGCAGCGAGTAGCGTGGGATTATATTCAGTTGGATGCTGCCAATCAAGAGGCGGTAGCAGTGGCGGATGCCTTAGTATTTGGCAGCCTGGCATGTAGGACGGATCGCACGAGAAACACCTTGTTGGGTTTACTAGAGGAGGCGCCTTATGCCGTATTTGATATCAATCTGCGCCCACCTTTTTATTCGCAACGCTTATTGGAAGAGTTGTTGGAAAAAGCTGCTCTGGTAAAAATGAACGATGAAGAATTAGATATTGTAGCGGCTTGGTATGACGATTACTCAACAGTGGAAGAAAAAATGCACTTGGTCAGCAATCGATTTGCATTGGAATCATTGGTACTTACCCAAGGGGCAGCAGGCGCTTTGCTATTGACCGACGGGATGCTGTTTAGCCAAAAAGGGTTTCCGGTCAAAGTGCAAGATACCATTGGCAGTGGCGATACCTTTTTAGCGGGTTTGTTGTACAAAAAACTCAGCCGAGCAGCTCCGCAGGAATGCCTGGAATTTGCCTGTGGGGCAGGCGCTTTAGTCGCTAGTCTGAAAGGGGGTACGCCCACTATTGATGAGGCGATGGTCAGGGCATTAATTGAAAAATAGGAAAGGATGAAATAGCCGCTACCTGCAAATTATTTGCCAGCGAAGGCAGCACCTTTCTAACAGACTTATTTTTCTGGAAATAGAACTACTAGTATTTTTGATTAAAAAATCATCAAACACCACCTAATTATGAACAAAGGATTTATCATTGACATGGACGGCGTTATTTACAGTGGGAAAGACCTGATTCCAGGTGCCGATCACTTTATAGCGGAATTGCAACAAAAAGGCATTCCATTTTTGTTCCTTACCAACAACAGCCAGCGCACGCCCCGCGACGTAGTAAATAAGCTCGCCGGATTAGGCATCAAAGCCGAGGAAAGCAATGTGTTTACTAGTGCAATGGCTACCGCCTGGTTTTTATCCCGTCAAAAACCCAATGGCACAGCTTACGTGTTGGGAGAGGGTGGTTTGCTTACTAGTTTGCATGAAAATGGCTATTCTTTGGTCAGCCAAGACCCCGACTTTGTAGTAGTAGGCGAAGGCCGCAATTTTACCCTAGAAATGGTGAACAACGCTGTGGATATGATTTTGTCCGGCGCTAAATTAGTAGCTACCAACCTCGACCCATCCCCAATGCGTCCGGGTTGGATCAACCTCGGCATCAAAGCGATCATCGCCATGATAGAAGAAGCTACCGGCATCAAGGCTTTTTCTGTAGGAAAACCAAGTCCGGTGATGATGCGCGTTGCGCGCAAAAAACTCGGTTTGGACTCCGAGAATACCACCATCATCGGAGATACGATGGATACGGATATTCTGGGCGGCATTCAGGTGGGCTATCGCACCATTTTGACCCTTTCCGGGGTGTCTAAAGAGGAAAATTTACACCATTACGCCTTTTCTCCAGACATGGTCGTCAAGTCAGTTGCTGATCTGGACTTGGAGCAATATTTGGCCTCTTTTGGCGAAAAATAGAGCAGTCTTTCTGTTTTCTACTGCATATACCAACTTTTCAATAGTGCGTTTAAATCATTCGACTCTTTTCACAGATGAAAAGAGTCGAATGGTTTTGGAGAAGTGTCGGCGTGAGCCCAAAGTCACACCGACACTTGTCGGCCACGATTATTGCCCCATCTCAGGCTATATTTTAGGTGAATTTCAATCGGGAGCACACAAAAAAGTAAAAAAATAGATTTTAAGGCAGCGAATCAAACATGAACAGGGTCATAATAAGAAATCGGATCTCAAAAACGACAACCCAAACACATCTTAAAAGATCCAAACAGACATTTACGCACAAAAACAATGATCGACCTACCCCCCCGCCGGAATACCCGTTATTCCACAGTTTCTCTTTTTAAAAACAGTAAAGCAAAAAAAAATCAGGCAATGAGATACGTTTATCTGTTGTTAAACGTATGCTGGTGGAGTATTGCCATGAGTCAGCCAGATAATAACATTTGTCAAAATGCACAGTTATTGTCCTTCGCTGAAATACCGGCTTGTCCGGTGGGCGGCAGCATACATGAGACTTTTACTTCTTCTAACTTGGGGGCAACATCCAGTTTTCCCGACCTAAGGCTGGCCGGATTTGCGGCCGGAGATGCTGATTTGGACGTACCTGTTTCAGAGGTATGGTTCAAATTCCAGGCAGAAGGGAATACCATGCAACTTCGCGTAGAAGGCGAGGTCGCAACCCCGGTTGTCATCCTTTTTCAATCTGTCACCTGCGATGAAAAATGGCCAGTTGGTTTTGCAAAAGCGGATGCTGGGGCAGGCTTCGTAGTGCTAAACGCCCGTTTGCTACCTGGGCAGGACTATCTATTAATGGTAGGAGGTGCGGGGCAGGGCGATCAAGGCAATTTTGATCTGGATGTAATCATGAATTGGGAATGCGGTGTTTGCGATCAGCGTGCAGGCAGTTTAATTGCCGATCCCTTACCTGTGAATGGTACTTATCTGCCAGGACAAGTGGTTCAATTTTGCTATGCCATTGACAGCTGGGATCCGGGCTTTTCTTTGGAGTGGTTGCATGCTTTGCAAGTGGATTTTGCACCCGGCTGGGATATTAGCACCCTGCAAACCCAAGCCCCGGATGCTTGCACCAGTCCGGTAGGGAGTTGGAATTGGTACGATGCCTGGACAAGCTGTAACACACAATTGGATTTTGGTCCGGGTTTTGCTTTCGATGGCGCACAAGGCTTGTTATGTCCGGGTAGCGCCCACGACAATAATCCTGGCAACAACTTTGGCGATGGCCCTTGTGTCGGACTAGATGTCAGCCCGCTGCCCTTGGAGTTTTGCTGGACGATTCAGGTGAAAAACGATTTGGGCGATTTGGATGCCAATAGTTTGAACCTCCGCCTGACTTTATTGGGCGACGCCTATTCGGGGTCATGGATGCCTTTTAGTTGTGGAATGGAATCGTGTACCGATTTTTTGGCAACGGCGATTCCCGACCCGGGTTTAATGCCTGCGCTGGAGTTGATACCGGCTTCCTGCCCTAATGCTTGTGATGGTATGCTCATATTGCCTGCTTTATCAATGACTGGCTGGAGTTATACCCTCATGGATGATGCTGGCAACTACGTGGACAACTTATATACCACTGCCGTTTTGGGAGATACGCTCTATACTTTATGTGCTGGAAATTATAACTTGCTGATAGAAAACGATGCGGGAACCATAAGCCAGCAATTCCCGCTTTCGCTAAATGCGCCAGAAGCGGCTGACTTGAGCTTGGCTCTTCAACCGATATGCGATGCTACAGGTGAAGCCCAACTGACATCCGAGTGGCCTTTGACCATTGGAAATGAACTTTGGGAATGGAATGGGCCTAATGGATTCACCTCTGGGGAGCAAAACCCTGTTATTTCCGAAACAGGCACTTACACCTTGCGCCTATATCGCAACAATTGCTTATGGGCAGAGCAAAGCCTAGAAGTGACTACGCTAGAGCGGCACTTGTATTGTGAAGCCAGCTATGATCATGTGTTGTTGAGCTGGGATGTATTTGTGCAAGATACTTCTTTTGTCCTGAACGTTGCTGGCGGCTATGAAGTAGAGTGGTTGAATAGCAACCAAGTAAGGATTCAAAACCTACCCGCCGCCCATTGGCTGGATGTAGAATTGGTGGTTTTGGGCAATGGCGATTGCGCCCTTAGTTCCTTCTCCAGTTCTTGTCAAACAACGGCCTGCCCGGCACCCGAGGTTGCTGCTGAAAGGAGCATTTGCGCCGGAGGCGAAACAGCGCTTTGGGTAGAGGCGCCAGTCGGTGCCAGTATCCAATGGATGCCAGTCGAAGGATTGAGTTGTTCCGATTGCGCTGAACCGATAGCTAGTCCATCGATCAGCACTATTTACACAGCAACGGTCACCAGAGCAGATGGATGCAGCAGTTCGGCAACCACAGCGGTATGGGTTGATGAATTGTCGCCCGAAGTGCTGCCAGCGGATGGCTGGGCTTTTTGCCCTGGACAGCCTTTTGAAGTATGCTTACCGACAGAAAATAGCTATTTGTGGATGGCTCCCATTGGCTTTATTCGGAGTGGCGATTGCCTGACCTTTCCTTATACTTCAGCCAGTTTGGCCGGAGAATATACCCTGAGGGTTAAATTGGAGGATGGTTGTCGTTTTAACCAATCATTCGTCCTAGAGGCGCTGAGCGGAGATTGCCAGGAAGATACAGGACATGCGCCCCTCATGCCATTTACGGGCGATTGGAATGCTGTTGAGGATAACGGTATGCAGCTCTTTCCCAATCCTGCGCGGCATGTCCTAAATGTAGCTTTTCCAACGGAACAATTGCGTCAGATTAACCTTTACAACGAGCAAGGGCAATTGCTGCAAGAGCTGTCTTTACCGGATTTACAAGTAAAATTGGACGTTTCCCATTTGCCAGAAGGCATTTATCGCATACAAGTAGTTGATGATTCGGATATAAAACAAGCCGTATTTGTTGTTTCCAACGGGTCGTAAAGACCTATTGGAAACAATTGGGACTTATTTTGTAATGCTCTTTTCACGGTTGCTGGGGCTGCAAAGGCAGCTCCGCACCGTATTTTGATGTCTGATGCTTGTCTGGCTCAGACTGATCGGAAGGCTTTAGTGCCTTAATCCTTCACCCAATTTGAGGAACTGATGGCTGGGCGAATAGCTATGCTTCTGAGTATTTGACAGCCTGGCTAAAGCTAGGCTGTCGAGTAATCGACGGCTGGGCTTAAAGCTATGCTTTGGGGGCGACTTTTAGGCATGTGGCCAAGCATAGCCATGCCCACACTCCCTTAGTGTCTTCCCGCCCGGCCTGTCCGAATGGACTACGTCCGGGCGGAACGACCCCGGTCGGACGGGACTTTCTTCCCGCCCGGATGCCCGGTCGGACGGGAGTGTTCTCAGTGTTGCAACACACCCTCACCCTCACCTCACCCTCACCCAATTTCTTCTTAGTACCTTACTCCCTCAGTGTTCTCAGTGTTGCAGCCCAGCCACACCCTCACTCACACCCGATTTCTTCTTAGTACCTTACTCCCTCAGTGATCT
>CALMIR010000174.1 GCA_937864265.1 uncultured Saprospirales bacterium
AGCAGGGGATTGAACAAGGTATCGAGCAGGGGATTGAACAGGGGATTGAACAGGGCATTATGCTAAAAGCCATCATTGGCATACGCAAAATGCTGAAGAAAGGCTTTGAGCCAGCCATTATCGCCGATGTATTGGAGGTATCCGAGTCCTTTGTTTTGGAAATTCAGCAACAATTAGATAAAGAGACCGAAATATCCGCCGCAATTCAATCAGGCGATTTCGATGAGGTGGCTATTGCCCGGCAGTTTGAGGTGCATCCTTTGCTGGTAAGGGTGATCTATGAAAAACTTGTATGATGCATATACCATATATTACATCAAAAACATGCTTATATAACAACTAATATGCGGGCAGCCCGCCCCAGCATAGCCGACCTGCCCTATCTAAAAACCAGCCCCATTAATCCCTCTTTACCACCTTCCCGCCATCGGTTCCTGCTTCCGACATCAACACCCAATAATAGGTGCCCGCGGCCCAAGTGCTGATATTCAAAGTAGCCTGTTTATCGCCAGTAGCTTGTTTTTGAAAGACAACACGGCCATCTTGATCAAATACGGATAATACCGCATATCCTTTTGGCCATTCGAACTGAACCCGATCGGTAGCAGGGTTGGGATATACCTTTACAAGATGCTTACTGGAAGTCGGTTCTTGCCCAACGTCTTGCAATATCTCCTGTTGCCGGAAAAAGAAAATGGCCTGCAATACAGCCGGTTCTACACAATCAAAGTGGTTGGCAGTCGGGTTGACATCAATAGCCATTACATCGGCTGCACCGTTGGCATTCATCACCGAGTCTGCAAAAACGCTATTTCGATAATCGACCTGATCATCCGCGGTGCAGTAGTACAACCTAGTGGGCACTTCCGGTATCCAATCGTACACATTATTATCCCGAAGCGCTGCATTGAGCGGGTGATCAGGATTCGTAATGATGCCTTGCAATACGCTATCTTGCAGTAAAAACCGAGGATAGCTATACCCTACTTCTTGCTGCAATAACTCAATGAGCGTTTGATTCAAAGTTCCCAAGTCTATTTCCGCTTCGTAATAATCTATGATGTGTGGCAAATAAATAGGCTGGAAAATTTCAGCAAAATCCTCATACAAATCATAGGCCTCATTCAACCCCAATACGATGAAAGGCAAATAGCTCGGATAAAAATACTCCGTATCGGAAAGGCCAAAATCAACGATGACTTCGCCTAAACTGTATGGCCCCGACATAGGCGCTGCAGCCGTTACTGGCCAGTCTGCGGTAAAGTTCCATTGCAGTTCCCGGTGCAAAGCCATCGCCGCATGCCCCCCTTGAGAATAGCCAGTTACAAACAACAACCCGGTTTGGC
Source organism: uncultured Saprospirales bacterium (assembly GCA_937864265.1). Lineage (GTDB taxonomy): Bacteria > Bacteroidota > Bacteroidia > Chitinophagales > Saprospiraceae > CALMIR01. The sequence goes on from CALMIR010000174.1 coordinate 1,347, forward strand.
CGATCGCTTCTGAGTCGGCATATTGTTTGGCCGCATACAACATATCAATAGCAGCAGATGCCTCTGTTGCTGCGTGTAAATAGGGGTGGAAGCCCCGCGCTTCGCCCAAACCCAGATAATCCGGAGCCACTGTGAGAAAACCCATGCCGCCATACACTACGGCCAATTCATACCCGCCAGCTAGATTTGAAGGCACATCTTGCTTCGATCCTACTGTTCCATGCTGATAGCACAGAAAAGACAAATCCCGGTCACTGACCTGTGGCATGACAAATAGCCCTGATGCCGTATCCAACAATCCATTCACATCCGGAGTAGTATAGGTCATTTTGTATAAATCTACGCCGTTTTGAAACAATGGATTGTTAAATTCAGCAATCAACTGCGCTTGCGTTTTGGATTGCAAATAGGAAATGCTGATTAGGTCTTGGGCGTTTACCGCTAGGTGTGTGCTGATGAATAAGCTCATCAGGAGTAAAAGTCGCTTCATACATTTATTTGCTTAAGTGTTCAAAATAAAGGCTGCTTTAGGTCACATTTATGCTATTAGGGTCAATTTGCGCGCGAAGCTTCCTCTTTTCCAATTCAAAATTTAAAAAAGGGTGCTTGTCCTCTAGTTGTTGAATTTTAAACAATTGGCTTTTTACAAAACGCTGATGTTGTTCTGTGCTGGGATGGAAGGGCCGGTGCGCTGTTGCTTGTACAATTTTCTGAACCTCACCCATCAAAGGCCGATCTCCAAAACTAACATACGTTTCCAGAAAATGTTCCCAGATGTAGTCTATGGCCAGTTCATTGGGATGGATCAAATCGGCTTCAAAAAAACGATAATCCCGCAAATCATCTATCATCAATTCATAGGCCGGGAAATAATGGACATAAGAGAACTGCTCCACCAGCGATTCCACAGCCAATAAAAGACAGGCCTTACTGCGCTGGTTTTCTACCAAGCCATCTCGAATATGCCTCACAGGGCTCACCGTTAATATAACTTCCAGAGCAGGAAGCGCTTTTTTCAATAGCGGAATGATTTCACCCAGTGAATGCTCGACCTCTGCCACAGATAAACGTCTTCTATCAAATTGGCTACTGGAAACTTTATGGCAATTACCCACCACCTGTCCATTCGTTTTGTTTACAAAAACATAAGCAGTACCCAGCGTAATGATGAGGCGATCCATTTGCTTCAGTAAGATCCCCGATTCCTGAAAACGCTCGTTGATTTGTTGCAGGCCATGTGTTTTGGAGGGATGAGAAAACACACTGTGATGGTCGAAAGAATGCCAAAGCTCCTGGTGAAAAAAAAGCTCCGACTCCGTATAAAATTGTTGCTTTAAAAGCCGTTCCAGCCCTTTGCTGATGGATATGGGATTGTATAAAATGCCAAATGGATTAATGGCAATTTGCCATTTTAGGGTTTGCATGCGCCGCCCGATATTTTCAGCAAAACAGGATCCCACGCCGAGCAATCGACTGCTGTAATTGATTGAAATCTGCCCTTTCTGGATCGGAAGCTGGGTGCGAAATGATGCCATGAATCGTAAGAATGTCGTACAAGATAAGGCAAGTTTTCTGCTATTTCAAAAAACTGTCAACATTACTTAGTTTTTCCCAAGCAATTATTTGCCCAATCTCCGTCTCCCAGTCCTGCTCGCCTCCATATACCACAAAACTTTTCCGTATGGGTACATCAGCTATTTTTTCCCACCAAGCTATGGTGTCAAAAAAACGCTTGTTTAAGGTATGTCCAGACTTTATTTCAAAGGGAATTAATTGAGCCCCCATATCTAATAACAAATCAATCTCATTGCCTTTGCTATCGCGCCAATAATAAATGGGGGGGCGAAGCCCTTGATTGAAAAAGTATTTAATGATTTCGTTGATGACAAAATTTTCAAATAGTGCACCTTTGCTAAAATAGTTTTCTACAGCAACTATATCATTCATTCTCAGCAAAGAACATGCAAGCCCTGTGTCGTAAAAATACAACTTCGTTGATTTTGTTATTCGCTTATTGAAATTCCTGAAATACGGACTAACTTGATAAATAATATAAGAGGTTTCGAGAACGGACAACCAACTTTGTATGGTTTGCACGCTTACCCCTGTCGCATTAGCCATATTGTTGTAATTGATCTGCTGCCCTATATATCCGGCGCAAATAGAAAGAAAGCGGATAAAAAGATTCAGATTGCCTATGTTCCTTATCTGGCGCACATCTCTTTGGACATAAGTTTCTAAATAGTCTGGGTAAAATTGTGATGGCTGCAAACTTCTGTCGTACAATCGGGGGTAAGCTCCCTCATAAATCCAATCTTCATATCTTGCACGTGTAATACCCCCGTTTTTTAACTCGGATAAAGAAAATGGTAGTAAGTAAAATAGCGTAGTCCGACCAGCAAGAGACTGGCTTATTTGCTCCAACATCAATAAGTTGTGCGAGCCTGACAAAATGAATTGTGCTTGTGGATCTTCATCTACAATAGTTTGAATATAGGATAAAATATTAGGTGTACGCTGCACTTCATCTATTATCATTCTATGCCCGTATTTTTTAAAAAGTCCGCGTGGATTTTCCTGTACTTCTAGTCTTATATCGGGCGTTTCCATTGAAAAATAATGCCAGTCAGGAAATAAAGACTTAATCAAGGTTGTTTTTCCACTTTGCCGAGGACCTGTTACAGTTATAACAGGGTATTTTCCTACCCTTCCATTAATCGCTTCAGAAATTGCTCTTACAATCATCTTCTTTGGTGTAAATTCATTGCTCGATTATGCGTTTTACACCAAAAATAGCACAAAACAATTAATCAGCACATGATTTTACACGTTTTTTGCAAAAATTATTATAGTAGTGTGCAAAAAATCGCTTCCCGGCTTTGTAAGCGGATACAATTAAAATGAACCGTTTAGCCCCTTAACAAAATCGGGAACTTAATTTTTCTGCGTTACATAAAGGATAGAATGCGTAAGCTTATAAAGCGCAAAGCGCAATAGGCGCCGCGAGGCAAGAATCAGGAATAGCAAAAGCAGCCACCAACAAAGCAGCATGCTGTCTTGTGTCTAAACACAATTCGTCGATCAGCTTAGTGATAGCCCGCGATTTCAAATCACTGAGGTAGTCATTTTCCAAGAACCAGCCTTTATCTGACTCAATGGCTTTCAGGGCATATAGCGCGGCCAATTGTTTCATGAGTTGTTGGAGTGGGGCATCTGTTATGCTTTGGATAGCCTGGTAGAAATATTCCAGCACCGTCTTTTCAGCATAGGCCAAAGCCAGTTGTAATAGCTGCGTTTGGCAAGCAATCCCTGCATCGTATGCGCTGTGCCCCGATTTGATCAAATTCCTCATTTGCTGAGCGGTTGTGCTAACCAAAGTGCTTTCCCGATAGCGAAAAGCGCTTAGGTGAAAATCAGTATCCAACAAATGCTCCCTGGACGTATTGCGAATGATAAATGGATTAAGTTCGGTGACAGCGGTACTGATTCGATCACCCAGATACCGCAGCAAGGCCAGGTTGCCCTCCTCATTAAAGGCTTTGCGGAATGCCGTCAGCACGCCCTTGGCTACCAATTGAAGCAATACGGTATTGTCGCCTTCAAAAGTGGTGAAAATATCGGTATCCGCTTTCAAATCGGCAAAGCGATTTTCAGCCAGATAGCCCTTGCCCCCACAAGCCTCCCGGCATTCCTGGAGTGTTGTTGTGGTATGCCAAGTGCTGTACGCTTTCAAGGCAGCAGCTAGGGTTTCTATTTCCTGCATTTCCGCTTCCTTCCGGTTCACATAGCGCTCGCTCAACGCCAGCAAAGCAAAATGCAAAGCATACGTTTTAGCCAAAAGCGGCATCAGGCGGCGTTGGTGGCTTGGATAATCCAGCAACAAGGTTTCAGGCTCTGTCAGGGTCGGACCAAACTGCCGACGACGCAAGGCATATTTTATAGCGATGCACAGCCCGGTTTTGGCGGCACTTATACCTGCTCGAGGTACGCATACCCGCCCACCAACCAAGGTTCCCAGCATGGAAAAAAAGCGCTTCGATGGGTTCTCAATAGCACTGCTGTATTTTCCCTGCTCATCAATAAACCCCAATCGGTCGAGCAAATTATCGCGTGGAATCAACACCTGATGAAACCAAATACGGCCATTGTCCACGCCATTCAAACCTAGCTTGTATCCGCAATCTTCTACTTCAATGCCCGGCAACAGCTTTCCCGCCTCATCGCGTAATGGCACTAGCAGCGCATGTACCCCATGGTTTTCGCCACCAACGATCAATTGGGCAAAGACGGTAGCCAAACGGCCGTGCAGGGCGTTACCAATATACTCTTTTCCAGCCTGCCTATTGGGAGAATGTATTAAAAACTGCTCGGTTTCCGGTAGGTAGGTAGCCGTTGTTTCCAGTCCGCGCACATTAGAGCCATGCCCTGTTTCAGTCATCGCGAAGCAGCCCAATAGCTCTCCTTTTCCGATTGCTTCCAGGTATTTGTCGTGGTGTTTTTTTGTACCCAACTGATGGATACTTCCGCCAAAAAGCCCAAATTGAACGCCAAACTTTATCGTCAGGCTCAGGTCGTGATAGCCCAGCATTTCAAAAACCGTGGCATACGCCCCCATATCGTCTTTGCCCCCATTGGCCACAGGAAACGCCAAAGCACCGTGCCCCTGCTGCGCCAGGAGCTTTACCCATTGCAGCACCTGTTGGCGATATGCCTCCTTATCTCTTAATGTTTGTAATTGGAAGGCATCGTCAGCAAGTAGTATGCGCATTTGATGCCGCAGTTCGGCTTGGCTGCCATCTAATAAGACTTGCAATTCCTGAACAGAAACACTTGTTTTTCGCGCTACAACGGTGTCCGACTCCTCTTCAGCAATGGAAAAAAGATGTTGATAAGTAGAAACATCTATACTTTTCAGTTGGGATTCAAAGTAAGCCAGCTCAGAAGGAGGAATATTGGAGTTGCCAGCTATAGACAAACCCAAGTCGGTGAGGTTGCGTTTCCCTGGAGGCAAAACGGCGGCAGCCTCGCGAAGGATGATATCCCAAAATTTGAACAATTGGGCAGATGGCGGCTTGGCCGGGTCTATCCATCTATCAACCAATTGTCGATCTTCTTCTGATAGGAAGCTGCAATGAGCGACTTGTTGTCGGAGCAGACCTATTTCGGAAGGCGTTAACACCCGATCCACCCAAGCCACATAAAATAACGGCAGTAAAGCCCGGATTCCCGGCGAATAACTGAATTGGGCATTGGTGGTCGGTGCCATCTTCTACGGTTTTTGTTCGGTTTCCTTTTTCACATATTTTTCCAGCCACTGATCCATTTCCCAAAGGGTATGCAAAATGGATTCTCTGGCCCGGTAACCATGGCTCTCATGGGGTAGCATGACCAATCGGGTTGTTCCTCCCAAGCCTTTTATAGCAGCGTATAATCGTTCACTTTGAATGGGAAAAGTACCGCTGTTATTATCGGCTTCACCATGAATCATCAGCAGGGGTTCATTGATTTTTTCGGCATGCATGAAAGGAGACATATCGTTATACACTTCTGGTGCTTCCCAGTAGGTACGTTCTTCCGATTGGAATCCGAACGGCGTCAAGGTGCGGTTATACGCGCCACTTCTGGCAATACCCGCAGCAAAAAGCTCCGAATGAGCCAGCAAGTTAGCCGTCATAAAGGCACCATAGGAATGCCCTCCTATACCTATTCTGCCGGGTTCGGCTACCCCCATTTCTACCAATTTATTGACAGCGGCTTCTGCATTGGCCACCAACTGTTCGCGGAAGGTGTCGTTGGGTTGTTCGTCGCCCTCACCTATGATGGGCATGCCAGGATCGTCTAGTATAGCATAACCCCTGCTGAGCCAATACAAGGGAGAACCCCAGGATAAACGGATGAATTCAAAAGGGGAACCCTCTACCTGGCCAGCTGCACTGGCACTTTTAAACTCATTCGGATAAGCCCAAAGCAGAGTGGGCAAAGGGCCATCTTTTTGCGGATCATAGCCTTTCGGCAAATACAAATCGCCCTGCAAATCCACCCCATCTTTGCGCTTATATTGGATGACTTGTTTTTCAATGCCCTTCAGACTAGGATATGGATGGGGAAATTCCGTCAAAGCAATACCCTCTTCTTTGCCTATACGGCGCAATAAATAATTGGGTGGCTCTACCTTGGATTCTCTTCGGGAAATAAAGGTGCCTGCCTCCATATCTAATAGGCTTACCGGATATTCGTAATAAGGTGCCTTTGATCGCCAAAGCTCTTCCACGGTATTTTTTTCCAGATCGAAGGCCCTGATAAAAGGTCGATCCCCTTCATCAGAAGCACCAGAACCCGTTAGGAAAAGCTTATTTTTATTTTGATCACTCATTAGAACCTGTCTGCCAAATGCATTGTAAGTTGTTGCAAAGCTTCCCGGGTCGTTGTATCGGTCTTCCGATGACCATTCAAATAAAACCTGTTTAGAATCGGCCTGGTCGGGTGTAAAGCGGCTGGCTACCCGTTTTCTGGTGGCCCACCACCATTCATAAACGATGGCGAGTTCATCGTTGCCCCAATCTACCCCAGAATACCGCCAGGCTAAATCAACGCTGGGTGTTGGTTCGCCCTGGAAAGGAGCCTTTAAGAAATACAAGCGGTCTCTGACCGCGGCCTCAACAGCGGGGTCGCCGCCGTCCTGGGCTTCTACCCAAAACAGCGTAGCCGCCGCATCCGAACGCCAGGTAAAATTTCGAGGCCCAGTACGGGTGGCATTAAACCCCTTTGGAATATTTTCCGACAAGGGAATATCGGCAACCTGGCGAACAACCCGGCCTTTTCCATCTGTAATCTCATAAAGCACTGGAAAGCGGCTGTAGGGTACCAAGTAAGAAAACGGCCTTTTTATTTTGCCCCAAAAAATGTATTGCCCATCGGGAGAAGGAGAAATACTGGTATAGACCGCAGGTGCTCCCAATAGTTGCTGTCCTCCAGATTCTGTATCGATGGAAGCCAATTGCGTCGTAGCGTAGTATTCAAACAGGGCTTCGTCGTGGGGGTTTTTCAAAAGATCCTGATAGGTGCGCACAGGCGCTTTGTTGCCTGATGTTTCCTGAACGATCGGGCCGGTAGGAATGGAAGACTCTGCCGGTACTACTTTTTGATCCTTGGGTCTGGTTTTTACCAATAGGTACCTGCTATCGGGCATCCAAATGAATGGCATGCCAATTACCCCATTTAAAACCGCTTCCGTCAAGCGCTTGGCTTGATGGGTATCGGTGTGTGCAACCCATAGCTCGATGCCCGTGGGAGTCGTATGGGTAAAAGCAATTTTTTTTCCATCGGGCGACCATTGAGCAGTTTCAATGATCGGATTTTCAGGCAGCCCCTCTATGGGATAGACCTTTCCGGTTTGAATTTGCTTCAAGCTCAATCCATTGTACGAACCAGAACGGCTATTGCTATGTGTATTGGGATTGATGCGCAGCCCAGCCAGACGCAATTCCGGCTGTGCCAACTCTTCAATATCAGGAAACCCCGGTCTTTCCAACAGCAGTAGCCACTGTTGGTCAGGACTCATGCGAACCAAAGGCGTAAGTGGCGCGTCCACCAATTCTTGGATAGAAGCTGGCGGGCTTTGGTAGTTTAGATTTTGTTGAGCATAAATGCCTGAAACCATCAGACTTAGTAATAAGGCGGTCAAAAAATAGGTATTCTTCATCAGTATGCGGGCTTTACATAAAATTAGAAAAAAAATAAAACGCTGGTGCAGCAAAAAATCAGGCTGCATCTTTTCGCTCCGCTTCCTTTTTCAGTAACTCCATATCGCGTACCAACAAGCGTTTGCGATTAAAGGTAATAAGATTTTTGTTACGCAAGTCATTAAGAACTGTGGTAACGGTTTGGCGAGAGGTAGCAGTGAGGTTGGCTATTTCTTGATGGGTAAAAAATTTGCGCACTAGCGTTTCGTATCCTACACGGGATCCCTTTTTGCTGGCCAATTCCAATAGAAACTCAATGACTCTGGAGCGGGAATCTTTGAATACGAGTGATTCCAAGCGTTGCTCCATTTCCAGCATCCGCGAACCCATTATTTTCATCAAAAAAAGGCTCAGCCCGCTGTGGTCGCGCATGAGCGATTTCATATCCTCTACGGTTAGTACGCACAAGGTGGTTGGCTCCATCGCGTAGGCAAAATCCCGGCGTTTGTCCTCTCCGATCAAGGAGCGTTCACCAAACACTTCGCCTGTATTCAAAATAGCTTTGGTGATTTCTTTTCCGCTTTCACCGTACGTGCCTATCTTAACCCGGCCTTCGGTCAGAAAAAATATTTTATCGGCGTGTTCTTCAGGCAAATAAATGTATTCTCCCCGTTCGTAGGTTCTATGGATGTGTTTTTCCATTTCACCTTTGCCGATTTTTTGTGGACAGAAAATCTGGGTTACATCAATATTTTCTAGAAACCAAAAGGATTGATTGCTCATAAAATGCCATTTTGCTGTTTTTCAACAAAAACGTTTTTTTAAAGAATATGGATTTCAAAAGGCCTCTAATCACAACACAACTGTCTTATAATTAGCAAATACCCCCCTTTTTATCCATTATTCGCTGCTCCCTCAGCGGGCGCTCCCCCAACTTTCTCGATCCAAACTCCTATAATGGATCGCCTCTGCCAGGTGTTCTATTTTTATTTCATCCGATTGAGCCAAGTCAGCAACAGTTCGCGCTACTTTGAGAATCCGGTCGTAAGCCCTTGCTGATAGTTGTAGCTTTTCCATGGCTTTCTTAATCAGTGTCGCTCCTGCCGGATTGATGGCACAAATCTCCCGAACCATCCGGCTGGGCATTTGGGCGTTGGCATAGATACCGGCGTAGTCTTTGAAGCGTTGATCCTGAATTTTGCGGGCCTGTACTACCCGTGCGGCAATATCTTTGCTGCATTCAGTAAGAGGTGTTTCCGTATCGGAAAGTTCATCAAAAGAAACAGGGGTCACCTCTACATGAAGGTCAATCCGATCTAACAAAGGACCAGAAATTTTGTTCAAATATCGGGAAATTTGCCCGGGTCCGCAAACGCATTCTTTTTCGGGGTGGTTGTAGTACCCACAGGGACAGGGATTCATGGAAGCCACCAGCATGAAATTGGCCGGATAATCCACCGCCAATTTGGCCCTTGAAATGGTCACTTTCCGCTCTTCCATAGGTTGGCGAAGTACTTCTAGCACGGTGCGCTTGAACTCTGGCAATTCGTCCAAAAAGAGAACGCCGTGATGCGCCAGGGAAATCTCGCCCGGCATGGGATTCGATCCGCCTCCTACCAGTGCCACATCGCTGATGGTGTGGTGAGGCGCGCGAAAGGGGCGGGCGGCAATAAGGGAAGTATTTTGCGGAAGCGCCCCAGCTACGGAATGTATCTTAGTCGTCTCCAGGGCTTCGTGTAAGCTGAGGGGCGGCAATATACCTGGAAGCCGTCTCGCCAACATCGTTTTACCAGCTCCGGGAGGCCCAATCAAAATCACATTATGGCCCCCAGAAGCCGCTATTTCTAGCGCTCTTTTGATATTCAATTGACCTCTTACATCAGAAAAGTCCACTTCAAAAACCTGCTGTTGCTCAAAAAACTCATCCCGGGTAAAAACAACGGTTGGTGAAATTTCCAACTGCCCATTGATGAAGTCAACCGCTTCGCGCAAATGCTCTACGCCATATACATTCAGCTCGTTGACAATTGCTGCTTCGCGGGCATTTTGCTTGGGTAGTATAAAACCCTTAAACCTTTCTTTGCGGGCTTGTATGGCAATGGGTAAAGCGCCTTTGATGGGTCGAAGACTCCCGTCAAGGGCGAGTTCGCCCATGATAATGTATTGGTCGAGTTGTTCTGCTTTTAGCTGGTCGGTAGCTGCCAGGCAAGCCATTGCAATTGGTAAATCATACGAGGAGCCCTCTTTCCGTATATCGGCTGGAGCAAGGTTGACGACGGTTTTGATCCGCTTCATTTTCAGGCCTATATTGCCAATGGCCGCTTCAATGCGTTGGAAGCCTTCTTTGACCGCGTTATCCGGTAGGCCAACCAAGTAATAAAAAGGCTTTCCTGCGGCAACGTTACCTCCGGTACTCACTTCCACAGTGATGGTTTGGGCATCTACTCCTTGTACAGCGCCGGCAAAGGTTTTAACCAGCATAGTTGTTTTTTGCCGTCAAGTTACAAAAAAAACGGCAATGCTATGAAAAATGAAAAAGCCGGCTCCTGTTGTCAGGAAACCGGCTCGATTCGTTTTGTTTATTTTATCTTATTCGTTTCTGTTAATAGAAACGGAAGCGATTGTCTTCTATTTCAACATTTTTCTTCATGGCTTGCACCACTTGGTTGGCAATCTGATTTCTGAGTTGGATGGCCATACTCTGGCGAATTTGTTGAATATTTGTTGCGGCGCCTACCAATGGCTTTTTCATCAATTCCACCACATATACTCCGGCATTGCCTACAATAGGCTTAGATATTTGTCCCTGCTCCATAGCATAAGCTTTGCCTATCACTTGTGGTTCATTGCCCAATTCTGGTATAAAGGCCGCACTAAAGCTGACATTGGCGGCGGTATCTACCTGCGTTTTAAAGGAACTGGCAATGGATGGCAAGGAAGTGCCTTGTACTTTGCCTTTGATGATTTCTCCTTTTTTCTTGTTGAGTACCTGAGGCTCTATTTCATCCCGAATGTTATCAACACTGGGCAAGCCAGGTTTTTGCACACTTTTCAGCGCAGCAACTACGTACTTGTTGTTGTAGAAATTGACCTGATCCTGATAAATGTATATTTCAGGAGAAACAGCCCCTACCTTGGCTTCAAAAGCCCAGCGGATCATATCGCGAGAAGCTTGCCCTGTGCCCAGGCTACCAACGGTAAAGTCGTTCTTTTTAAAACTTGGCGATACCTCTATTTCCAATGCAGGGTCATCTGATACCGCCTTACGGAAAGATTCGATATCTTGATTTTGCCCCACAAATTGAAGTACCTGATCGTACAAGGCATTTTGTGTTTCTTCAGAAGGCACGATGGCTTCTGAAATGAAAGCCAATTGAACGCGTTCGGTTTGGTTAGCGCTACGACTAAGTACTTCTACCAAATGCCAGCCGTAGCTGGTACGCACTGGATAACGTTTGCCGATTTGACCCGTCACGAACAAAACATCGTTGTATTCGGGCACAAATTGGTTGGGCGTAACTGCTTCGTACTTGCCACCGTTGCTGGCGCTTCCGGGATCTTGGCTGAACTGGATGGCCAAAGAATCGAAGGAGGCACCTGATAGCAGCAGGTTTTCCAAGCTGTCGAGCTTTCTTTTTGCTGCTGCGAACTCTTCTGGAGTAGTAGCAGACAATAATATATGGCGGGTATCGGCAGAATCGGCAATCATTCTGCGGTCTAACACTTTCACAGCCTGATAGGCATTTACATCAACGTAAGGGCCATATACGGTTCCGACAGCCAGCTTGAAAACGGTATCGGCTACGGTAGGGCTAACCTCTTCTTTGGTAGAAAAAGTAGCGCTAATGCTCCCGTAGTTGCGCTCTACAAAAGCCGAATCGTTCTCTGCGCTTTGAAAATCGGGAATCAAATCCGCTATTCTTTTTTTCAATTCGGCTGAATCGGCAGCCGTGGCCTGCACATTGAATACCGTATATTCCAGTTTGCGGGTTTCTTCGTCCTGCTTGTATCGCCCGGGGTTTTCCTTCAAATACGATTCGAAGTCTTCATCACTCAGCGATACTTCCGAGTTGTCGATTTCGTCAAAAGGAATTTTCACGTAAGCGATATCGATGGGCTGGTTTTGCTCTTGATATCCCATTTCCGCCATCCAGGTAGGAATATAAATGGCCTTAGAAACCAAGGCTCCGATTTTAGCCTGAAGCCGTTCTTTGGTTATTTCCGTTTCCTGATGTGCCCAATAAGCACGCATATTGGGATCAGTAAAAGAACCATCCTCAATGGATTTTTTGATGTTGTTGAGTTGCTCTCGGTTGAGCTGGCGGGTAGCTGGGTCGGCGAAACGCTGGCGAATGATGTTGCTGGGATTTGGGCCAAATTCCAAATCCAATAACTCTGTTTTGCTAACACCCAATCCCAATTCCTCTGCTTCATCCAGCACAATTGCTTCTTCTACAAAATAGTTCCAAAGGGAATTGCGGCGGGCGTAAACATCGCCACCTGAACTGCCATACAGCAACTGCTCGGTGCGGTTGAAATCGATATTGGAGATTTCACGGCCGTTTATTTCTCCCAGGCTATTTGGGTTGCTTTGTGTCAATTGGCTCAATACATCTCTTCCATCCGGCCCGGTCAGGGTAATGATGAATCCAATCAATCCTAAGGCAATCAACGCTACCAACAACCAGGAGTTCTTTCGAATTTTACTTATCAAAGCCATCTTCTAAACGTGATCTTTTTTGGTCAATAAATCCTTGCATCGGCTCTAAAAATCAGCTCTCGGAGCCGCTTGTCGCGGCAGCTTTTTTTGCTTCTTTAAGGTGCTTTCCGCAAACGAGACGCAAAGATAAAATTACATTTTTAAAAAACCATACAATGATTCGTATTAAGTAGGTAATTTAAGAATTTTCAACGCTTTATGCATCTTACTTAGGGTTAGATTTCGTATAAAAGGCTATTATATCTCCATAATGTGGAAAACTTTTTTTCACCTAATTGGGTGACAGACAGCATATTTTGATAATTTTGCGTTCTGACCAATATTTCCACCCTTATGGAAAGTGATTGTTTTACAAAGCATTACCCCCGTTTTTTCTCGTTCTTTTTTCTATTGTTTTTCTTCATTTCAGTGGCTTTTGCCGGTAATAATGCACCGGAATATGACGAAGCCTTGATCATCAAAAGGCTTAAAAGCCTGGATGGCCCCATTGATTTTCAATACAACTCCGTTGTTCAAGGATACCTTAAAAGCTATTTGGTCTGGCATCCAGAAGGCTCTGCCCGGATCATTGGCCGCTCGGTGATGTACTATCCCATATTCGAGGCTTATTTGAAGGAGTACGATCTGCCTGAAAAGTTGAAATACTTGTCGGTGGTAGAATCGGCGCTCGACCCGCATGCCGTTTCGCCGGTAGGCGCTACGGGTCTTTGGCAATTCATGCCCGAAACGGCCAAGGAGTATGGACTGATCATCAATAAGCAAATCGACGAGCGCAAAGATCCGCACAAGGCGACCAAAGCGGCCATGGAATACCTCTCTAAGCAATACGCTCGTTACGACGATTGGGCTTTGGCTCTGGCAGCCTATAACAGCGGCTCTGGCCGAGTAAGCCGCGCCATTAAGCGCGGACGGAGTAAAAATTTCTGGTCTATTCGCAAGTACCTGCCCCGGGAAACGCGCAATTATGTACCTGCCTATATTGCCGCCAGTTACCTGATGGAGTTTTATCAGGAGCATGAAATTGCGCCAGTATATCCCGATTTGGATTTGCAAATAACAGCAACTGCACAAGTATATAGCGAAATCAGCTTTGAGCAAATTGCTCAAGTAACCGCTCTGCCGATCGAAACCATTCAAACCCTGAATCCGGCATATAAGCAAAATGTGCTGCCAGAAAATGAGGCGGGCAATTACTTGATTTTACCCCAACGGGTCATGGAAGCGTTCCATACGTTCTTGAAAACGATCCATCCGGATATGGAAACGCCTTCCTACATCGACAACAGTCCCGTTCGTCTTGCCGATGCCAGCAAAGCGTACGAAAAAATCACTTATACCGTAAAATCCGGAGCTACCCTCGAAAGCATCGCCGAGGAACTTAAATGCTCGGTACACCAAATCAAAGCTTGGAACAAGCTTCAGTCCGATAAACTGCAAGCCGGACAAAAATTGACGATTTTCCAGCCCAAAAGCAAGGAAGCCTTTGCGCCGCTCGCTAAAATGGAGGCGCTGCCACAGCTTGAACCTGCTTTGCAATTGAGTACGCTAACGTTGAAGCCCTTGGAGCAACCTACGATGGAAGTGGAAAGTTTGTTTTATACAACCATCAAGCGCGAAACCTTGCGGGAAATCGGGAAGCGTATGTCGCACCTGAGTTTCCCCGATTTGCTGGACATCAACGATGCCTATGGCCCGGATGACCTACTGAAGCCGGGAACAGTGATTAAGCTACCTAAGTGATGATGCTTGCCTGTCCGAATCACGCGGATGGGATTGGCTGAAATACTCCCCGCCCGACCAAGGCCGTTCGGGCGGGAAACTCACCTCTTTACATCTTCCCCTACCAAATCTGTCTAAGCCAGATTTGGGACAACGAATTATATTTCATCTATCACAAGTCTTCCACAAGGTGATCCAAAATATCATCGCCTGAACCATTTTCTCCTTCTTTTTCCAACAAGCCTGTAGCTTCTGCAAATGAAGCGTATATCGCCGTGTAAATAACTGGCGCCAGGCAAATGGCAGCAATGACGACCACCACTATCAGGATAATTCCCAGTATTGGCACCATAATCGCTAACAGAATGGCCGGAATGTAAACCAGGATAAATAAGCCTACAAAGGAGAGTATCAGTCCGAACATGGAAAACCATTTTCTGGAAATCATCTTTCTGCTAGTCTCCAAGGCATCCCAAAATGGCATGCGGTAAAATACGATGAACATGGGTGCCCACAGGTAGGCAATGGATAAATAGAGCAGCGGGATCATGTTCAGGAAAAAGATACCTACTGTTTTAGCATCAACAGGCGGCACTTCACTCGGTGGATCAAATGGGTTGCTCAACACTTGCATGTACCATTCCACGATACCACTTTGCATAAAAACATAGATAGAGGGGGATAACACAACAATATAGATAAGGATCATGACCAAGGTCATCAGCATCAATTGCACCCAATGTTCAAATCCTTTAAAAAAATCCCCAAAGTTATTGGGTTCATTCGTATTGATTATATGGGATACGATGTAAAACCCGGCGAAAAGCGCCGGGCTAATCACCAGGCTATTGGCCAATGCGCCAATAACGGGGATGATATTGGCCACCAGCGAAATCAAAACATACAGAAACAAAAAGCCGATGAACCCACCGGCATTCTGCTTGTAAATCTCCCAGCCTTTTCTTAAAAAATCGCTGACGGAAAAAGAATAATCTCTAGCTAAAAAGCCCTGAATTTGACGTTGTTGGATCTCGTTCATTTTCTACATGGTTTTTTTTATGTGGGATAAATATAGCGATTTTCCTTATCGAAGCAGCTTTTTCCACAAGCTTTTCTCCCCCATTTGCACCTGAACAAAATAAACCCCAGTTGGCAATTGGCTGACAAATGGCAGTTCGATCAGTTGCTCCCCTTCGGAATAATGCCCCAAATAGCCCGTATGCAGCAACTGCCCATTGGGCTGATATATACGCACAGCTAGCTTGCCAGGTGTGTCTAAATGAAGCCACAAACTGGCCTCCTCCACGCTGGGATTGGGTCTGATTTCAAATCGAAATGGGGCGTTTGAATGACTACTTGTAGCATTCGGCATTCCCGGATTTTCAAATAATATAATGACATCATCGCCTTCATCCGTTCCCGAAATATCCATATCGCCGTCGCCATCCCGATCGTGTAAAATAGCGCAAGAAGCTTTGTTGGAAGCATCCAAGATGGAAGCCACGGTAAAACTGCCGTTACCGTCATTTTCAAATACGACAAAGCTGGGTGAAGAATAATTGCTGGTCACAATTTCCAAATCGCCATCGCCGTCAATATCGCCCAGATCAATCGCCAGTGGAAAAAGCGTATTCAATCCGGCGTTGAAGTGTATGGCTTCGGTCAGCCCACCTTGCCCATCGCCAAAAGCAATCGCCATCCGATTGCCATCCGAATTGGCAGAAGCCACATCGGCTCTTCCATCGCCATTAAAATCGGCAGCAGCGATCATCCAGGGGCTACCCGTCACCGTTACCATATCGGACAAGGCGAATCCACCTTCGCCATCGCCCAACAAAAGCGCTAGTTGTTTGCTGTAATACATGCCTATAAAGACATCGAGGATGCCATCACCATTCGCGTCGGCTACATAGCAGGCGCTTTCGCCAACACCAGTTGTATTCATCGTAGAAGTAGTAAACTGCCCCTGCCCGTCATTCACCAACAGGGTGATGTTGTCGTCCAGGCGATTGGTGATGAAAATATCGTCGTAACCATCGCCATTACAGTCGATGATGGACAAACCTCTGGCTCCATCGCCTGTGGTATAAACATCCGGCCCTGTAAAGCTGCCACTTCCATCGCCAAAAAACACCCGAACCTCATTGTGGTGGGCGGTGCTGACCGCAAAATCTATTTCGCCGTCGTTGTTGAAATCGGCACCTTCGTTGGGGCTGGGCGACATATTGCCCATCGGGATGAGTTCAAAATCAGAAAATGTACCCGCACCTTGATTAAGCAAGATGCGCAAATCATCGGACGTTTCGTTGACAACGGTAAAATCGGATAGCCCGTCGTTGTTCAGATCGCCGGCATACGCGCCATAGGTTTGTATCAGTCCCTCACCTGCCTGGCGCAGGAATAAAACGTCCACCTGTTCTTGCTCTAATGCGCCGGGCTTGGTGGCCGTCCAGAAGTTCCAGCTATAGCCCTTTGACATAGGCATGCCGTTGCTACTAGCAATGTTGCGAGCGAGATTAACGGTCACCCACTCGCCTGCCATCAGGGGTTCGTCGGGGGCGATGGTCAGCGATTTGTTGTCCGCACCAAAAATTAAGGTACTGGCCATTGGGCCTGACCAGCGGCCAAATACCCGGACGCTGTTGTGGTTGATGGTCGCCGGATCGTAAGCTTCGCTGAAGTTGATCTCGATATTGCCGCTTACCGGGGCGGAATTGGCCATATTGGCGGGGCTATGAGAGAGGACATGGATTTGTGCCTGCATGTTTTGGATAGCACAACAAGCGATCAGGAGGTAGAATAAACGGGTCATAATTTTCAGATTTTCGTTCTCTGACAATGTTTGTGGAAACGGATAGACAGCAATCTTAAAATCACGAGGATTATCAGAGAACCCAAATTTTTGTGGGGAAGATAATTTTTTTTTGTTTGCGAGTCTTTCCAAAATACAGAAAAGCCTGCTGGCTTGCGAAAGCGAGAGAGATCGTGCCGGCCTCAGACAGCCGCAGCCGTCAGACTATTTCTGGCAAAAATAGGGTGGGCAAACACTTCGTCAGTATGTGGCATCCAAGCCGGGGTATTATTAGCGCCAAATTCGTTGCAAAATCCCTACCTTTACCTGGCAAATATCCATCGAGACGTATGTACCCCGATTTGTCCTATCTTTTTCACGATTTATTCGGCAGTCCGGTTGACAACTGGACGTCCATTTTCAAAACCTTTGGTTTGTTTTTGGTGCTGGCCATTTTGAGTGCGGCTGTCTTACTGCGCCATGCTTTGAAAAAAATGGCGGAGGAAGGGCTATTCAAGCCCGAGCGCATCAAAATCACAATTGGCAAGGCGCCATCCTGGCTCGAACTAGCAGCCAATGCTTTTTGGGGCTTTGTGCTGGGTTTTAAAGGTGTGTATGCTTTCCAGCATTTTGTCGAGCTGAAAAACGATGCTTCAGATGTGCTGCTATCAGGAAAGGGCAATTGGCTGGCGGGGCTTGGATTGGCTGCTGCCGCTGCCGCCTACCGCTACTGGCAGGGCAAAAAAGAACAACTCCCCCAACCGAAAGAAGTGACGAAAGAAATCTATCCCCACGACCGGATTGGCGATATTACCATGATTGCGGCCATTTCGGGGGTGATCGGGGCCAAGTTGTTTGCTGTGATAGAAGATATTCCGGCTTTGTTGAGAGACCCGGCAGGGGTTTTACTTTCTGGGGGCGGTCTGGCTATTTATGGGGGTTTGATAGTTGGCTTTTTTGCGGTAAGCTGGTATTTGCGCCGCCGGAATATTCCAATTGTACCTGTGCTAGATGCTGTAGCACCGGCCTTGATTATTGCTTACGGTGTTGGGCGATTGGGCTGTCATTTTTCGGGCGATGGGGACTGGGGAATTGTTGCTGCGCCTCAACCGGGCTGGTGGTTTTTGCCCGATTGGTTTTGGGCTTATGATTATCCGCATAACGTGATTGATGAGGGACTTAGGCTTGCAGACTGTACCAGTCGGTATTGCATGCATTTGGAAAACCCTGTTTACCCGACCTCTGTTTATGAATTTTTAGCGGCGATGGCCATTGGCAGTATTTTACTGGCTTTGCGCAAGCGACTAAAAACACCGGGTTTGTTGTTTTTCGCCTACCTGATGTTCAATGGCTTTGAGCGCTTTTGGATTGAAAAAATCCGGGTAAACCCGAAATATACTCAATTTGGTGTGACTTATACTCAAGCGGAGTTTATCGCGGTGGTCTTATTTTTGATTGGGCTGGGCGGGTTTCTATACTTGTACCGGAATGCCAAGCAAAAGGCGCGCTGATCGGCAAAATTTTTTCCTTTTTTTATTGGACACAACCTTCTAAATATCAGTTGCTAAATGCACTGCGCTTCATTTATTGTACGCTACTCTGGCGGTAAAATTTACGCGTGATTACAATTTCCCCCCTCCTTTTTTGCGTTATGCCCCTGTTTCGCTCACTGATCAAACCCAATTAGATGAATCAGCTTTTTTTGTTCTGTTTGTCGTTTTTTGCTGTTCTTGTCGCAAATGCTCAGACCATCCCTTATCAGGAATTGCCGCGTCCGGCAGCCCGTCCGGGCATGGATTTGGTTTTTCAATACGAAAGTCCTCGGGATTTGGTGCTGGTCAAAAACGGAAAAATCACCCATATTTCCAAAATACACCATTATGATGAAGACCGCCCTTGGGTAGCTACCCCCGTTCATATTTCCCAACAAACCGTATTGGATCAGGTTCCGCTAAACGGCACTCAGTTGCAAGCTTTACAAGAAATGATCCAGAGCAGCGATTTCCTGTACCTGCCCCTCAATGAATACGGCGCTCCTCAGGATGAACGCGCTTACCCTTATCACATCAAAATAATTACCGGCGACCAGGAAAAATCGGTTTTTTTCTACAGCAATCCCACTTATGCTCCAGCGCCAGTGCCTTTTGCCCGAATGGAGGAGTACGTTTGGAAGCTCGTCACGGAGGTTGAGCAGTAGTTTTTGCACAAGTTTTTATTGTACTTTATACAACTGAAACCAGCGGGCAATTTCGTTTTCCGCAGGTTTTCCATTGGGTGTAAAACCAGTCTGCCCCTCTCCCCCATAGGTCAAATAGGAAGGGAATTTCCACCAGAATATACCCTTGCACCAGTCTTTTTCAGCTTGCAGGGCTTCCATGACGATGGCATAGCACCTTTTTTGGGCTTCGCCGTCATAGGGAGCACCCGTGCGATCCTTGTGGGGTGTTATCCAGGGCGTGGCGGTGCTGGTGTACCCGATTTCGGTAAATAAAAGCGGCTTGTTGAATTGATCGCTTATTTTCTTGGCTTTTTCCAGCACTTTGGCAAAAGCGAGTTTCAGTTCTCCGTCGCCGGGTGTTTCTGAACTACTGAGGGGGTAGTAGCAGTTCAATCCAATATAATCCAACTCATCCCAAAAGGCCATTTTTTCAAATTCCTCGCCCCAATTGGCGGCATAGGTCAAATTGCCGGAATATAAGCCACGAATACGCTGGATCAATTGCCGCCAATCGGCTTCCCGGTTGAGGGTCGCTTTCGCAAATTCTACGCCGACGCAAAAAAACTCGACCTCATGGATTTCCGCCAGTAGCGCATAATGCCGAATCCAGCGGTGGTAATAGGTGAAAAAGGCTTGCCAGTCGGCTTCATTTTCCATAGCAACATCACCTGGCCAACTCCTACCCAACCATATCTGTGGCTTCAACATGCCCGTCATGCCCAATTGCCGGGCGTACAAAATATCCTGTATAACGCCCTCGTCTGTTTCTGTTCCAGCTCTGGTAACCACTGGTACAGGAGATGGCTTGTTGGCATTCCTCATAAAAGAATAGGGTACAACGGCCAATGCATTAGCCCCCATTTCGGCCTGGCGCTGCAGCGATTGAGCGGCTTTATGGGAGCCATACCCGTCGTGGATGGCATAACCTTCATGTGCAAAATTGAAGCCCATAGAAAAATCGGGTACGGTGCTTTTGAGTTTGATTGGAGGGAATTGTAACACCAGCACATCCAGATAGCGGGCCCAGTGTTGATCCATTTCTGCGGGAAGAATGCCCGTGCGATACAGCTCCAGGAACGCCTCTTTTTCCAGAAATTCAATTAGAAAGTCCACCCAGATACCCGACATACACGACATAATCAACTCCGAATCGCTGGAAAAAAAATCATTATCTAAAAGCTCTTGTAAAGTAGGGGCATTGCCCGAGCGATGCAGTTGTGCACCCCAATAGCGGAATCCTCTTTTTTGCCAATCTTGGGTAAAATAAACCGACAAGCCTTTTTCCAAAGCTTTTAACGGGCTGTTGCCCAGCAAGTCGCGGATGAGGAGCTGGTTTTCGACTCCCGTCCAGTTTTTTTGATAAAAGCGGTTGTAAACGATGTGTGCTGTCCGATTGGAAAAATCGGCATGCGCTTGGCGGTCGTTGTTGAGTGTGAGCCCTTTTTGTTCCGATGTGGCGTACAAATGGCATGCTATCGGCGTGGCGACCTTGCTTTTTGCTCCGCAAAAATCCACAATTTGCCGTGCCATGTCGTTGCAAGCAATCAGTCTATCTTTAACCGTATCCAGCGGCAAAGCAATATCGTGCAGCACAAAATGATAATATTCGCCAACAAGCGTCGTATCCAACGGCGGATAAGGTTTTTCCGGTGCTACTTGCGGTTGGGGGCTATACATTTTAGCCGCTACGTCTTGATGGTTGTTGGGCTGGCAGGAAAGTATTTGCAATGCTACTAAAAGGATGGATAATGCCTGATTCATTTTTTGCTGGATGATTTTTTTCAAAGTTATGTATTATTTTACCCATTCATTAAATCAGTTGACCTTTGAGAAAGGAAACACTACTTCAGCGGTTTACCCAAAAGTGGGGCATTCACATTACAGATGAAGTGATCGATTCATACCCTGAAGCTATTCAGGAGGAAATGCAATATTTGTATGATCAGATTTTTCTGAACCCAAATAAGACTATTTCCAGATTAAAAGACCTGGTTAAAGAATATCCGAAAATTCCGAGTATAAAAAACAAGCTTTATTCTGCTTATATGCTGAGTGGCCATACCCGTGAAGCTAAAAAAGTACTAAACGAAACCATTCACCTTCATCCAAATTATTTGTTTGGCATATCCAATAAAATTCTAAATGAATTTGACCCAAATATATTAAAAACTTACAAGAATTGACTCGGAATTCCGCGTGACTTGCGCTCCTTTATGCCCGACAGAAGCGTTTTCCATGTAACGGAAATACTTGCTTATCTGCAAGCTGCTATCCATTTAGAAGCACATTTGGAAGAATATGACGCTGCTGTAGAGCACCTGAATATGTTGATTGATCTGGATATTGACAAAAAACAGCTCGAAAAAAATGCCAAACTTATCGGTATCAATCGAATGATGACCAATATGAAGCAGCTAAGTGCAAAGGCACCCAAGCATCGGGAAGTAATAGGTATCCAAAAACTTAAATGGACACCTGCAAAAGATGCGCCCGAGCTTCAACACCCTGAGCTACAGGTCTTTTATTCCAAACAAACAGAAAATTTCTCTGAAGCTGACATTCAGCGGATCATGGCCTTACCCAGGGAAACACTTATTTCCGATTTGGAGGCGATTGTACGAGATAGCATCTATCGCAACGATTTTTTTCAGGAATTGGATTACAACTATGATACCCATGAGTTCCTGTGTCATGCCCTCTATTTTCTTGGAGCGCTAAAATCAGAAAGCAGCTTCCCCATCATTTTGGACTTGTTCCGAATGGGAAATGATTTTATAGAGAACTGGTTTGCTGATATGACGGATGTTTTTTTATTCCCAACCTTATATTTTCTAGGTGAAAAGCAACTGCATTTATTTCGGGACATGGTGCTGGAAGAACACATTAATAGCTTCAATCGTGATCTTGTAGCTAGTGTACCCGCTCAATTGGCCCTTCATCAACCAGACAGGAGGGATGAGGTTATAGCTTGGTTTAGGGAAGTCATTCTTTACCTATTGGAGCATCCTAAGAACAAAGGATTGATAGATACCGATTTTATTACCTATTTGGTTGGTCACATACTGTGCTTTAGAGGTATTGAACTACTGCCTCTGATTCAACAAATCAGTGAGCGAGGATGGATTAACGCCTCTTTTCAAGGAAACATTTCAGAAATTGAAAAAGAATTCTTGAAAGATTCAAATCCTTTTCAGAAAAAAGCGTTGCCTACAGACATTTATGATTTTTACTCCGGCAATTATTTGAGCATCAAACAGCAGGAAGTTATAAGTTATGTCGAAGCCCCAGAACTTAATCCGGCTGAAAAGCTCATTTCTGAAGTTACATTTAATCAATTAATGGGAGGGCTCGACGAGGAGGAAGAATATGATGATGATGCAGTTCATACACCTATGCAACCCCTATCAGTAACAGCACCCATAAAAGGGATGCCCCAAAAACAGGGCGCAACGATCCCTGCCCTTGCGGTAGCGGAAAAAAATATAAAAAATGTTGCGGGGCTAAATAATAGTTGTTGTTTTCAAAAGTCGTTACTTTTGCAGAGATAGCTCGTCTATACGATGTATTTTTTTATAACCCAAAATAACGAATTATTATGTCTCTTCAAGACAAGTATCGTCCCGTATTGAACCTTGGTCAGGAATTTAACGTAACCGATGGTTATGTAGAAGAATTGGATGGTGTATTGAAAATTGGCGGCACCGCCCAAACCCAGTACCAAAAAAACAAAATGTGGGATAAAATCAAGGAAATAGGTGGTGAAAAGCCCAGCGATCTCAAAGCAGATATCAAAGTGGCCATTACCGACTACTACCACAAGCACACCGTTCAGTCAGGCGACAGCCTTTCCAAAATTGCCAAGCACTACTACGATGATGCCAGCAAGTACATGCAAATTTTCAACGCCAATACCGATGTTTTGAAAAACCCAGATGTCATCCATCCAGGTCAGGAGTTGGTGATTCCAAACGCATAAGTTATCCGGCGGTGGTCTCATCGCAAAACGGCATAAATACAAGCAGCTTTCCATTAGGTAGGCTGCTTTTTTATTTGCTTATGCCCCGGCTGCTTTTTGTTTGATTTAATAGCGTGCAAAAAAAAGCGTCAACCTTTATTCAAAAACTTTGTTGAAAGCCTGTGGGCAATGTACGCTGTTTGTTCTGTTTTTTCAACAAAATACCTACCTTTGCCCCCTGATTCAATCAAACCAAACCACGCTATAATGCAAACTGTTGATCAACAACTATCCTACAAAGTAAAAGATATTACCCTGGCCGAATGGGGTCGGAAAGAAATAGAGCTGGCTGAAGCAGAGATGCCTGGCTTGATGGCGCTGCGCGAAAAGTATGGTTCTTCCAAGCCATTGAAAGGTGCTCGCATCGCTGGTTGTTTGCACATGACCATCCAAACGGCTGTGCTGATCGAAACGCTGATCGAATTGGGCGCAGAGGTAAGCTGGTCTTCTTGTAATATTTTCTCCACCCAAGATCACGCTGCGGCAGCTATCGCGGCAGCCGGTATTCCCGTCTTTGCCTGGAAAGGTATGAACGAAGAGGAGTTTTGGTGGTGCATCGAACAGACGCTTTATGCTTTCGAAGGCGGCCAACCATTGAATATGATCCTGGACGATGGAGGTGATTTGACCAATATCATTTTGGATCAAAATGTGGAATTGATCCCTGGAATCAAAGGACTGAGTGAAGAAACGACTACAGGCGTACACCGCCTCTACGAACGCATGGCCAATGGCACCCTGCCTATGCCTGCCATCAACGTGAACGACTCGGTCACCAAATCCAAATTCGACAACAAATACGGCTGTAAAGAGTCTGCCGTGGATGCCATTCGCCGCGCTACCGATATTATGATGGCAGGAAAAGTAGCCGTTGTAGCAGGCTATGGCGATGTGGGCAAAGGTACTGCCGCTTCTTTGAGAGGTGCCGGCTGCCGGGTTATTGTCACTGAAATTGACCCTATCTGTGCGCTACAAGCCGCGATGGATGGTTATGAGGTGAAGCGTATGACCAGCGCTGTTCCAAGAGCAGACATCATCATCACGGCTACTGGCAATAAAGGCATCGTCACAGCAGAGCATTTCCGCCTGATGAAAGATAAAGCCATTGTTTGCAATATCGGCCACTTCGACAACGAAATTGATATGGCTTGGTTGAATAACAACTACGGCCAAACCAAAGTAAACATCAAACCGCAGGTAGATAAATATACCGTAGATGGTAAAGACATCCTCCTTTTGGCAGAAGGCCGTCTGGTGAATTTGGGCTGCGCCACGGGCCACCCCTCTTTCGTGATGTCCAATTCCTTTACCAATCAGGTATTGGCTCAGATTGAACTTTGGCAAAATGCCGACCAATACGAAAACCAGGTTTATACGCTGCCCAAGCACCTCGACGAGGAAGTAGCCCGATTGCACTTGGCTAAAATCGGTGTAGAGTTGGAAGAACTGACACCAGAGCAAGCTAAATACATTGGTGTAGAGCAAAATGGTCCGTTTAAGCCTGATTACTATCGCTATTGATTTTCAAGCAGCAACCTAACGCTGCCTTTTCAACATATCTTTCAACAAGCACTTGCTGATTGTACAATACCAGCAGGTGCTTGTCGTTTTAGGAGAATAATAAATTCTGCCAATATGAGACCTGTAATTCTTCTTCTTTTCAGCGTTTTTTCTATCGCTGCTTTTGCCCAAAACAGCATCCAATTCCACGAAAGTGGTTGGAAAGCTATTTTAGCCCAAGCCAAAGCGGAAAATAAACTCATTTTCATGGATGCTTACGCCAGTTGGTGTGGCCCCTGCAAAATGATGGCCAAAAATGTTTTCACCGATGAAGCCGTCATTGACTACTACGAAGCATCTTTTGTGAATGCCAAAATAGATATGGAAAAAGGCGAAGGCCCTGAGTTGGCCGAAATGTACAGCGTACGTGCTTATCCTACGCTTTTGTTCATCAATGGCAATGGCGAATTGGTACACAGAGCCGTGGGTTATCATGCTGCGGAGCAGTTCATCGAGTTGGGGAAAACAGCAAATGACCCTTCGCTGCAACTCAGCAGCCTGACCAAGCGCTATGTCAATGGCGAACGCGATCCAGAATTTTTACGTACTTATGCAAATGCCGCCATGAACGCTATGGATCCAAAAGCAGATCAAATAGCAGAGGCTTACCTGGCGACCCAATCGGATTGGAATACAGAGGAGAACATGCAGATGATTTTGCAAACGGTATCTTCGACCGATTCCAAAATGTATGATTACCTGATCGAAAACAGGGCTGCTTTTGAGTCATACTTCGGCAAAGAATATGTAATTGGCACCGTTCAAAACCTCATCATCAGTTCCTTAGCTGATAAAGGCAGTGATGACGCCATCCTTAGCGAAGTGAAAAAACTTTACCAAGAAGCCTATCCCGAATACGCGGATGAGTTGTATGCCAATTTTAGCATGGAATTTTACCTGCAAGCGGGCAATACGGCTGCTTTCGCCGAAGCGGCTGTAGCTTATGTTGAAGCGGCAGAAGAAGATCCTTATACTTACAACAACATCGCCTGGACTTTTTACGAATCGGTGGAAGACCCCGCTATGCTTAAAAAAGCCATTGGTTGGGCAGAAAAATCGGTTAAGTTGATGGATGCTTATTTCAATAACGACACCCTGGCTTGGCTGAATTATAAAGCTGGAAAAAAAGGCAAAGCCAAAAAAGCGGCCCAAAAAGCCATAGCTTTGGCCAAACAAAATGGCGAAGATTATTCGGCTACGCAGGAATTGCTGGATATGCTTTGAGTAAGAGTAGTGGGGAGGGCCGTCCGATCCCGCTGAAGCGCATCTGCATCAGCGGGATAAAAACCTGAAACCACCCGTCTGAGCCGGGCAGGAAACTTGAAACCAGCCCGTCTTCTCCCGCGTTTTTCGCGGGATCAGCCGGGTAAAAAACCACCCGTCTGAGCCGGGCAGGAAACTTGAAACCAGCCCGTCTTCTCCCGCGTTTTTCGCGGGATCAGCCGGGTAAAAAACCACCCGTCTGAGCCGGGCAGGAAACTTGAAACCAGCCCGTCTTCTCCCGCGTTTTTCGCGGGATCAGCCGGGTAAAAA
>CALMIR010000175.1 GCA_937864265.1 uncultured Saprospirales bacterium
ATTGCGCTGTATGAAACAGGCTTGTCCATCAGCACTATTAGCCAGGTGTTTCGCATGACGGAGGAAGATATCCAACGTATCATTGCTGCCGGCCGACAGCCGGAAATGGAATAAGCTTATTGCTGCCTCGATTATATCTTCACCACGCTCGATTTTAGCGGTATTTCTTCCGCCTTCCTGGCCGATAAAGCCATCCCGTTTATTCTAATCTGAAAGAACTTTCGCTTGTTTCTGATGAAAAAACTCAAATCCGCTTAGGCTTTCCTCGGCCTACTTTGCCACAATGAAGCCGCTACACCCGATCCCAGAGCTACTACAATTATTGAAAGCGACAGCCATTCCGGTAGTTCAATATGGAAGTAGGCGAGTAGCATTTTTACGCCTACAAATGCCAGAATAAAAACCAAACTGTATTTCAGCAAATGGAAGCGATCCAGCATGGAAGAGAGTACAAAATAAAGCGAACGAAGCCCTAGGATGGCGAAAATATTGGAACTAAAAACCAAGAAAGGATCAGTGGTGATGGCCAAAATGGCGGGAATGCTATCTACCGCAAAAAGAATATCCGTTGTTTCGATCACGATTAGCGCGATAAACAACGGAGTAGCTGCAGTAATGTGCCTTTTTTTAACAAAAAACTGTTGTCCTTCGATCGTATCCGTCAATGGGAAACGCTTTTTCACCAGTTTAACTATGGTATTGTCGCGCAAGTCTTTGGCTTCTTCTTTGCTGACTAGCATTCGATAAGCTGAGTACAGCAAGATCAGCCCAAATACCAGTGTCATCCATTTGAATTGGTGTATGAGCACTACGCCCATCACAATCATCAATCCACGAAACAGAACGGCACCTAAAATGCCCCAAAACAATACCCGGTGTTGATACTGTCTGGGTATTTTGAAGTAGGAAAAAATAACAGCGATCACGAATATATTATCCAGGCTCAAAGAGTACTCAATGATATAACCGGTAATGTATTTCAATACGGCATTTTCCGGGCTGAGCCGATCAATATTATCGATCATTTCCTCGCTATACAACCAGTATATAACCCCGCTAAAAAGAAGTGAAATAGTCACCCATAAAGCGGTCCAACGCAGGGCCTCTCGAGTAGAAACCTCATGGGAGGATTTATGAAAAACGCCCAAATCGAGGGCGAGTAAGATGGCAATTAAGGCTAAAAAAACCAGCCAGATGATCATATTTGATTATTGATGTTTTATTGTCAAAGGATGAAGAATTACCTACACGACTCAAACTGGTAGATGTAGAATGATGCCTTAGTAGTGTGCAAAAAATTACTTACCGATTTATCAGAGTCCTTACCCCAGCGGACACACTTAAAATGAACCGTTTAGCCCGCTAGGGTAAGGACAAAATCGGGAAGTTAATTTTTCTGCGTTACTTAACGCAAAAGAAACGTAGGGTTTAATTATTCAGTCAAATTCTTAAACACCAAAACCGGGGTATTTGATTTGGCGACTACTTTTTTTGTTAAACTTGGTTTGAAGAGATGCGTAATCATGTCCTTTCGATGCGTCGTAAATGCCAACATATCCGATGGATGTTGCTCCAGGTATTCTACGATAAGCTCATCTTTTTCACCCGATTCAATTTCAGCATAAATGGTGGTTTGGTGTTCGTTTTTCTGGAATAGGTTCAACAATTTATCCATTTTTTTTCGGGCTTTTTTATCCTCGGCACTTTCTTCTACCACGTGCAAAAGACAAATTTCTGCTTGATAGGCATTTGACCAGCGGCAAAGTTGGCGTATGGCCCATTCATCCATGTTATCAAAGTTAGTAGCATAAACAATCCGCTTAATGGCACGAAATTCGGAAATTGGGGGCACCAATAAGACCGGACAACTGGACATTTCGAGTACTTTCAAAGAAACGCTTCCAATGAATTTATCTGGGAATAAATTAGAAGTAGTAGCCCCCATAAACAATACATCGTAGTGAGATTGCTCTTCCTGCTTGAGGATAACCCCAGCAGGTTCGCCGCTTTTTAAGATATAATGAACCGGAATCTGTTTAAACGATTCGGGCGTATTGGAAGCAATGAATATTTGCAGTTTTTCCGCTTGATTTATTGGGGACTCAAACGATACATGGTTATGGTCGTTGGCTATATGTAAGACATCTATAGAGGCTTGTAGGTGTGCAGCCAGTTGCAGGGCATATTGCCAAATGAATTTTGAGTGCTCAGAGTAGGCCGTGGTAAATAATAATTTTGGCATCTGGTTTTATTTTCTATCTCCTTTGACCAATCGTGTGGGAAAAGATTTTCATTTTATCTGCTCCTTTAAGCACACCTTTGGTAAAAGAACTATTTTTAGAGGCGAAGAAAATAAAAATTTACCAGCTATACCTACAAATTCCCATTTTGTTGAAAATCAAGGTTAACTAAAGGGTGGGTAACTTTTAATTTTGCAACAGACTCATAAGCTTCGGGTACCTGCATGAAGTGGTTTAATTTTTGCAGCACTTCTTCTTCCAGCAAGGGCAAGAGCGGCTGATGGAGTTCAAATATTTTGCTCAAAACCGCCTTTACTTTTTCATCCCAATCGCTAGCGTACAAATCTATATCCAGGGCGCTCACTTTCTTGCGGCAATCTGCGTATTTGCAAGAGAGGTACATCTCATTTTCGATGTTAAACATGCCATACTCATCCGTGATTTCTTCGCCTGGATAGATGTCTCTTATAGCTATTTCAAAGCCATATCCAGTACTCATGCTGTTGCAATTGCAGCAGTGATTGATGTATTTCGCAAAGTCCCAGCTCACAATACGGATGCCTTTTTCATCAATATAGGAATATTTTTCTACAACCGCCCTCAATTCCAATGGGTAGCTATAAAACACTTCAGGTGAAATTTCCAGCTCCAGCTTGTCCTTTACATAAGTGATGGTACCAGCAGGGATGAATTCGGTGGCAAAGACACCGTATCCAATGTGTTCGTCGATATAACGCAAACAAGTTCCAGGATGAATCATAAGTAAAATGCTTTTTTTGGGTCAGGTTGTCGCTACCTGTTGTTTTTGCGCAAAAAAGCACTTCAATTCTAAAGAAAATCTGAATATTTTTGCGTCTAGCAAAAAAAGGGTTTTAATATCTTTGGACAAGCGAATGAAACAAATCGGCTAATCAAGCGTTTGTAAAATGTTTTGTTCAAAGCTGCTTAAAAAATAGCCTGAGGATAATTGCTTTTGAAAGGGCTTTCCCATAGGATAATTTTTCAAAGTTGCTTTTGTAAAAACTTTTTAAAACTAAATTTGTAAATTTGTAAACTTTAATTTTTGCCGCTCCGGTTTTTTATGGGAACTTTCAGGCAAAAATTTTGTGTACGGTTTTTTATAACTATCATCAACATGTCAGATCAGGGTGTAAAAAAATATTCCGACGAAGAACTCCAGGAGTTCAAGGATTTGATCGAAAATAAGTTACAAAAGGCGAAAGAACAATTGGCCAGCCTTCAGGAACAAATTTTTGAAATAACCGAAAACTCCAGCGATGAGCACGGCGGAGATTGGATGGACGACAGCAGCATCAACAACGATGTGGAAATGCTGAATCACATGGCCATTCGCCAGCGCAAGCACATTCAAGATTTAGAAAATGCGTTGATTCGCATCCGCAATAAAACATTTGGTATTTGCGTGGTGACCGGCGAATTGATTGATAAAAAGCGCCTTTTGGCCGTACCCACGACTACTAAGTCGCTGACGGCTAAAACGGAAGAGCAAATAAAAAATAAAGAAAAAGACCAGGCAGCACCCGAGAAAATGGACTATGTCAAAACGCCACCTCCTGCTCCTGCCGGACCAAAGATCATCACCAAAGTCATTCGAAAGCCTTCGGCGTCCAATTCTACGGCAAAACCCAAATTTGAAGACGATGACGATTTGGAAGATCTGAACTTCAGAGATGAATTTGAGGACGAAATCGAAGATAATGTAGATATTGATCTGGATGAAATTCCAGATGAGGATTATTTATAGCCAATGCTTTATGGTAGGAAGTGCTCAGAGGGGGTTCTTCCTGCCATCTAATCCACCCAAGCATGAAAATACTCATCGTTGAGGATGATTCAAACATGCTTCAGTTGCTGTTTCAGCACCTCAAAAAAAATGGATTTCAGTGCGAAACAGCCAATAGTTTTTCCGATGCTTTGCTACGCATCAATCAATTTCAATACGACAGCGCACTCATAGACCTCAATCTGCCTGATGGCGATGGGCTTAGGCTGGTCAAATTGCTCCGAAAGGAAGACCCTCAAACGACTATTATCATTACTTCTGCACGGGTGAGCATTGACGATCGCGTACTAGGTCTGGATGAAGGGGCAGATGATTACTTAGTCAAACCTTTCAGCTTATCCGAACTGACAGCCAGAATTCGAGCCGTTTCCCGCCGCAAAATGAACCTTCCAAGCCAGGAACTGGATTTCGGTAAATTGAAAATACGATTGGACGCCCGCGAAGTCACTGCTGATGGGTTTGAACTGCACCTGACCAAAAAAGAGTACGACATTTTACTGTACCTCGCACGAAACAAAAACAGAATAGTGACTAAGGATGCCATTGCTGAATACCTCTGGGGCGACTTTATGGACGAAACCTTTTCCTTCGATTTTATTTATGTGCATATCAAAAACCTGCGCAAAAAATTGAGTGAACAAGGATGTGGCGATTTTTTGAGAACCATTTATGGTATTGGCTATAAATTTGTAGCAGCGTGAAATCTTGCCAAGAACAGCTAGTTGAGCTTCAGATGCAACTGGAAGCAGTCAGAAAAGCGGAACAACAGTTTACTTCCGAAGCAGCCCATGAACTCCAAACGCCGCTTTCCATCATCAAAGGACAAGTAGAACTGCTGATTCAGTCGCCCCATCTTCAGGAGAGCGACATGCAACGCCTGGCCATCATACTCAACCATACCAATCGTTTGGCTCGATTGAACAAAGCGCTGCTCTTGTTGGCCAAAATTGATCATATCTCTTCAGAGGATACACCCCATAAAGTCGATATGAAAACCATCGTCGAGCAATTATTGGAGCAATACCAAGATATGCTGGAGCTGAGACAAATCAAAATAAGCCAGTCGCTAACACCGTCGGAGGTAAACATGAACCAAACGCTGGCGGAGGTTTTTATCAACAATCTGATTCAAAATGCCATTCGGCACAATATAGCAGAAGGATACATAGAAATAAATTTATCGCCTGAAGGTTTGATCATCAGTAATTCGGGTGGAGAATTGGCCAGCGATCCAGAGGTCTTGTTCGAACGATTTAGACGAGAAAGTGCCAATGAAGAAAGCTTGGGACTTGGGTTATCTATTGTGCGTCGCATAGCCGAACATTATGGATTCGAGGTTCGCTATCGCTATGAAAATAGAAAGCACACCTTGATAGTCGATTTCTCAGGATGGTAATTTTTGATTAATCAACTATCAAGCATCTACCGTTAACTTGCGCCATTCATATATCGCCGTTATCCCCAGTAGCAAGGTAAAGCCATACACGGCGTCTTCCAAGGGTACTGAGGTAATACGAATACCCATAAATTCCTCAGGATTATATAGCACAACTGGCTCGTTGGTATATCCTCCGGTCAGCACCCCATTGACCAGCAAAAAAGGGATCAGAACAAATAAGAAGGCAAAATAAAAACGCCCCAGCCAGGGCGATTTCTGTAGGAAATACAAATATGCCAGTAAAGCGGCTGCCAACAACAAAGTTGTACTGCTGTATAAGCGCCCCCAGGTAAGGAACCCGCCTAACAAAAAAAGCAATAAAAGAACAAGACTGATCGTCCCTTGAAGTGGCTGTAGCCAGTCTTTTTTGACATAAAAATTCAGGCATTCGTAAATAAAAACGCTGGCAAAAGGCACGGTTAGGAAGAAAAGCCATTCTTCCAAGGGCAGATGGAGGAAAAAAACGCCAGAAACATAGTTCTCATTGAATCCCCAAACATCGGACAGGGTAAAAAAACTGTCCCAAAGGATGAATAGCGCACCCATGATCAAAATACCTGGCCACAAGTATCGCCACTGTTTATAATAATGCACATTCCGATCAAAACTGAGCAAGAACACCGGAATGAATGTGAAAAGGTGTAAGTAAAAATAAGTCTGGGGCCTTTCCAGAAAAGGAAGCAAGAATACTTGGGGAACATCCTTGCTTAATTGATCGGGTAATGGCTGGTGTATCCCCCACTGAATACCTACAAGTACCAGTAATAACCCAATCAGCAGCTTGATCCATAAGGGGCGCAAATAGTTCATAACATATTGAAGCTATTCCTCAAAGCCGAACTAAAAAGCAACAACATCTTTTGTCGGTTGGGAACTCGGATGCGCTCCTGCTTGACTTGACAGACCGGTGCCCGCCGGATTTTGCTAAACAAATTGGTATAATAGACATAGGCTAGGTAAACTCCGAACCGCGCACCTTTCGGCAACTGAACAATACCCCGGTAGGCCTCGTCAAAATCATACTTGATATCCGATTCAATGGCCAGTTTATCTTCGTTGGTAAAATGGGTGAAATTCACCCCGGGAAAATAGACCCTACCGCGTTCGTCAAAATCACTTTTCATATCGCGCAGGAAGTTAATTTTCTGAAAAGCTGATCCCAGGCTTCGCGCAGCGCCTTTCAAGTGTTGGTATTTTTCATCATCGCCTTCGCAAAAAACACGCAGGCACATGAGTCCAACGACTTCCGCTGAGCCATAGATATATTGTTTGTACAAGCTGTCCTCGTAGCGGTCGTGGTAAAGATCCATCTCCATGCTATCGAGAAATGCGTCAATGAGTTCCCGCTCAATCTGGTAGCGATGCACGACTTCCTGAAAGGCATGTAATACCGGGTTGAGGCTAATCCGTTCCGCTATCGCATTATAAGTATCCTGACGGAAACGATCCAATAGCACCGCTTTGGGATATTCGTGAAAAGTATCTACAATTTCATCCGCAAATCGCACAAAACCATAAACCGCATAGACCGGATTTCGAAATTTCTTATCGAAGACACGAATGCCCAAAGAAAACGAAGTGCTGTAACGGTTGGTAATGTGTTTGCTGCACTCGACGCATACGTTGTGATACAGGTTCATCATGGCAGATTCTTTTTAGCAGTTACGGTATTTAGATGGATGATGGTTTGTGTTTTTTAAAAATTTCCCGAGCCACTACCTGACCGGAAATTAAAGAAGGTGGAACTCCTGGCCCTGGAGTCGTCAATTGGCCTGTATAATAGAAATTATCAATTTTCTTGCTTTTTAGCTTGGGCTTCAGGAAGGCTGTTTGCAAAAGCGTATTGGCCAGTCCATAAGCATTGCCTTTAAAAGCATGGTAGTCTTTCCCAAAATCGTTGTGGGCAAAAGAACGCTTATAAACAACATGATCGCGGATATTTTGGCCGCAGGCCTTTTCCAAGCGATCCATCATCAAGTGAAAATATTTTTCCCGATTTGCCTCCGTATCGGACAAGCCTGGCGCTAGGGGAAGCAGCAGGAATAAATTTTCACAGCCCTCTGGTGCCACAGCCGGGTCGGTGACGGAGGGGGCACACACATAAAAAAGTGGATTTTCCGGCCATTTCGGGCTTTCATATATTTCCTGGGCATGCTGCTTGAAATCGGCGTCAAAAAACAGATTGTGGTGGTGTAAACCCTTCACTTTTTGATTTACGCCTAGGTAAAATAACAAGCAGGATGGTGCCATGGTGCGTTTGTCCCAGTATTGTTCACTATAGCGCCTTTTATCTGCGGGTAGCAAATCTTGTTCGACATGGTGATAATCGGCAGCCCCCACTACCACATCAGCTGGATAAGAAGCATTTTGGGTGATCACCTCTTTGGCCATGCCGTTGGGGACACTTATTTTTTTGACCTCTTGGTCGAGGAGGATTTTTACCCCTAATTCTTCCGCCAGTGCAACCATGCCTGCCACAACTTTGTACATTCCTCCCATTGGATACCAGGTACCTAAGGCCATGTCGGCATAATTCATCAAACTATACAAGGCTGGTGTTTTTTCAGGAGTAGCACCCAAAAAAAGAACGGGAAATTCGAGTAATTGTATGAGCTGCTCGTTTTTAAACAATTTTCTAACATAGGCAGCCATAGAGGTAAACATCTGCAAACGGAAAAGGCTGGCTACCACGCGTATGTCGGCAAACTCCCAGATGGAATGGCCGGGTTTGTGGACAAACTCATTCATCCCCACCTCGTATTTGTAAGCTGCTTCCGCTAAAAAACGCTTCAATTGGCGGGAACTTCCGGGCTCGTATCGCTCGAATAGCTGCATGAGTGCTTCCGGCCCGGCGGGAACTTCCATGAGGTCGTTTTCCCCAAAGCGGATGGTATATGATGGGTCTAAGCGAACCAATTCGTAATAGTCGGCCGCTTTTTTGCCAAATTGTTGGAAAAACTGCTCAAATACATCGGGCATCCAATACCAGCTAGGCCCCATATCGAATAGAAAACCTTCGGCCTCGAAATAACGTGCCCGCCCTCCGGGAACACTGTTTTTTTCCAATATGGTTACGTCATAACCCTGTTGTGCCAAACAACAAGCAGCAGATAAACCCGCGAAACCAGAACCAATGATAATGACTTTCTTTGCCAAAATAACGTATCTGTTGTATGGTCGAATAACGCATCATCAACAGCATAACGAAATTTTTGTTTAACTTTTTTGATAAAAATGATGGAAAATGCTAAACAAAAATGGGCTAATCAGATGTAAATAAGTCGTCTAATACGATTTCGGCCTGCACCAATTCTTTGTAATAGGCGTTATCAGCTACACCAAATGTTGTGATCATGGTCAGAAAAATATTTTTTCGCTTGTTTTCTGGCCGCTCAGAAATCCGCTGCAATTTATTCCTCAACTGTCGGGCATAGTCCGTATCAATAATAAAATCGGCTTTGGTAAATTTTATTTCGCAAAGATTTACTATCCTATCTGCTCGATCGATTAGCATATCAATTTGCACAGTATCTTCCTCACCCTTGAATACATAAGGGAATGCATTGTATCCGATAGCCTCTAGCCGGAGTGCTCTGATAATTTGCGATAAGTGTGCGAAGCATAACCTTTCAAATGCCAGCCCTGACCAACTTATCCATGACTGTGTTTTGACTATATTTCCCCACTTTTGGTTGATGTGCGTTGCGTTAGATTTCATAAATTTCAGATAAAATATTGTGAAATGATCCACCAGTTTGTACAACGCCTTAGATTTTTGCTTTTTATTTTGTATTTGAGTTTCTATAAAACCTGATTCTTCGAGCTCATCTATTGTGATGGAGAGGGTTCCTCCGCTTGGCAATCCGCTTTTATCAATAATTTCCTCTCGGGTCAGTCCTTCTTTTTTGTTATATAGCGTCTCAACGATTTTATAATGCCTTTCACTGTTATCAAATAGGGAATGGAACAATTCCGTATATTCATTACGCAAAATTCCATCCTTTGAA
This sequence comes from uncultured Saprospirales bacterium, assembly GCA_937864265.1. GTDB lineage: Bacteria > Bacteroidota > Bacteroidia > Chitinophagales > Saprospiraceae > CALMIR01. The sequence continues at coordinate 9,490 of CALMIR010000175.1, forward strand.
AAACAAGCACGATCAATGAATTGTACGACACTTTCACCTTTGCGGATGGAATCTAAATAAAAAGGAATCCCACCGGTGCTTAGATACAACTGCGCTATATCATACCGACTCCACAGAATACCCTTTTGATTCAAAAACTGTTCTGACTCATACAAATTGAATGGTTTAAGACGGATTTTTTCTGATACTCTATTGTGCAGCCCTCCTTTATTCTTTAATATTTTTTTTAACATCCATGAAGCCGCAGAACCACATATCACACAAACAATATCTTCTCTCCTTGTGCAATAAGCATTCCAGAAATTTTCGAAAGCCATAATAAATTTGGAACGAGGCGTATCAAACCAAGGCAATTCATCTAAGAAAATCACTTTTTTTCGCTGATGAGGAATAGCATCTAAGTACCTTTCAAGCAGATCAAAAGCAGCTTTCCAGGACTTTGGAGGATACAAGGCTGCTTCTGCCCAGCCTTTTTTAGTAATTGCCAACGCAAAATGTTGCAACTGATCTTTCATTTCGCCATTGTAAAGCCCTGCGATTTCAAACACAATCTGTTGATCAAAATGTTTGCGAACTAAAAAAGTTTTTCCAACTCTGCGCCTGCCATATAAAGCGATAAGTTTTGATTCTGTGCTCCTCAAGCAATGATTAAAAATGGCTCTTTCCTGAATTCGGCCTACCAGTTGCATCTTTTATAATTTTATAATCAGCCAAATTTAGTGTTTTTATCCAAAAATGGCTGAGTATAAAAAAATATAATCAGCCAAAATTGATGTTTTTATCCAAAAATGGCTGATTATAAAACTGACTTCTGGCTCAGTAGGACAGCCGAATGATGGAATTTCGAACAAGCATTAATTTTTCCACTGGGAGAACCCTCCTTCCAAATCGTAAATCTCCTGGTATCCCCATTGAACCATTTTTTTCGATGCTTGGCCACTCCTATTACCTGAGCGGCAGTACAAATATACAGGCTGATCTTTTTTGACCCCTTGCAAGAGTTGTTGCTCAAAATCCGGATCGAAAAAGTTGATGTTTAAAGCACCTTCGATATGTCCCGCTTGGTATTCCTCCGGTGTACGCACATCTACCAATTGAATATTGTCCGTCGCTTGAATACGCGCTCTGTAATCAGCTTGAGGTAACACCTCGTTAATGATGCTCGAAGTTGTAGGTGTGGATTGGGTTGATTGCTGCTCGGTTTTTTGCGGCGCACTCTGGCAGGCGCACAAAAAGGAAAGGCCAAGAATAATCACTTTTTTCATGACAATTCGTTTATTTTGTTGGTGATATTAGCCGTAAAGATACCATTCTGCAAATACCGATATCTTACTTTGCCCTGTTTAAGTTTTTACTTCTTTGTGTTTGCTATTTTGGGGTAAGACCTTAGCATACACAAATAGGCATTAAAATATGGAACTGATGGGCAAACGTATTTTCTTCCTTTTTCTCTGCTGTTGCTTCAGCTTTGGCGCAAATGGTCAAATAGTTCTACCGCGCCTGATAAGTGATGGGGCAGTGCTTCAGCGAGGGGTTGAGTTGAAGCTTTGGGGCTGGGCATCACCAGGCGAACAAGTGATACTAGACTTCAATCAGCAAAGCTACATCACGCAAACCGACCAACATGGAAATTGGACGATTATGCTCCCCCCACAGCAAGCTGGAGGCCCCTATCAAATGGCGTTTAGAGGCAATAACCTGATTATTCTTCAGAATATTCTATTTGGCGATGTCTGGTTGTGTTCAGGTCAGTCCAATATGGAGTTGACCATGCAGCGGGTTGCTGATGAATACCCGGACGTGATCAAAAATGCCAACAATCCATTCATCCGCCAATTTTTAGTTCCGGATAAATACGATTTCAATAATGCATACCAAGATTTCGATGCGGGTCAATGGGTGGAATCCAGCCCAGAAAGCATCGACGAATTTTCGGCTGTCGCCTATTTTTTTGCGCAGGAAATACACCAAAAATACCGGATTCCCATCGGACTAGTCAATGCAGCGCTTGGAGGCTCACCAGTGGAAGCTTGGATGAGTGAAGATGGGTTGAAGCAATTTCCCTATGCCTACGACGAATTGCAACAATTCAAAGATGAAAACTTTGTCAGCCGTATTGAAGCGCACGACAGAAACCGCCAACAAACTTGGTACAAGCAGTTAAACGAAAAGGACACCGGGTTGCAAGCAGGGGAAGAATGGTTTCTGGAGCATACAGCTGATCACAACTGGGAAAAGATGGAAATTCCCGGATTTTGGGCCAACCAAACTCTAGGCGATGTGAATGGCGTTGTCTGGTTTAGGAAAAAAATTACCGTTCCGAAAAGCATGGCAGGCCAAGAGGCGAAGCTATGGCTAGGGCGCATCGTTGACCAAGACCATGTATATGTCAATGGAGAATTTGTCGGCACAACGGGCTACCAGTACCCTCCCAGAAAGTATAAAATCAAAGCCGGATTACTGAAAGAAGGGGAAAATACCATTGCCATACGGATTATCAACGAACAGGGTAGGGGCGGATTTATTTTGGATAAGCCCTATTTCCTGGCCATACAGAATGACACCATACATTTAACTGGAAATTGGAAATACCAATTGGGCGGCAAGATGGAGCCGCTTGCCAGCCCGACTTTTATCCGCTGGAAGGCGGGTGGGCTGTACAAAAGAATGATTGCTCCGCTCCTGAATTATCACATTAAAGGAGTCATCTGGTACCAAGGCGAATCCAATACAAAAAAACCAGACCAGTACGATAACTGCTTCCCCGCACTGATAAATGACTGGAGGGATCAATGGAAAATCGGCGACTTTCCCTTTTTGTATGTACAATTGGCCAATTATATGGAAGAAACACCGTCGCCCACTGAGAGTGCTTGGGCGGAATTGCGCCAGGCCCAACTCAATGCCTTATCTGTGCCAAATACAGGGATGGCGGTTGCCATAGATATCGGCGAATGGAATGACATCCATCCGCTCAACAAAAAAGACGTAGGAAAAAGACTGGCACTTTTAGCGCGAAAGCTTGCTTATGGCGAAAAGGATTTGGTGGCTCAAAGTCCCACCCCAGAAGATGATCGCTTTAGAAAAAAAAATGTAGTCGTCACATTCCGGGACACCGGAGGCCAATTACTGACCAAAAACGGGCAGCCCTTGGCGTATTTTGAAATATCTGCGGATGGCAAAAAATTTGTAAAAGCTTCGGCAGCAATCAGCGGTAAGAAGGTGAAGGTCTGGCAGGATCAGATACAAAATCCTGTAGCCATAAGGTATGCCTGGGCCAATAATCCGGCTACCGCCAATCTCTACGCCGTTACAGGATTACCGGCAAGCCCCTTTCAAATTACGAAAACTCCAACCCAACCGTCCAAGCGCTAAGAAAAACGATAAAAACTTGACTTTTTTGTGAAATTCATTTTTTTTTTGGCTTACTTGCTGTGCCAAAAAGTTTTCCAAAACCACAGATGTACCCGCTTCATAAATTCGAGAAAAATGGATAGACGCACCATCCTAAAATACACGGCGCTAGCTACGGGAACCGCCGTGAGTACCCCCTTGCTCAGTGTCATCTTATCGGGCTGTCGTTCGGAAGCAGCCGCCCTAGAGGGTTACCAGCCAAAGTTCTTTACGGGTCAGGAAATGAAAGAGCTACAGCAATTGGTAGATGTGATCCTGCCCAAAACAGATACCCCCGCTGCCAGTGAACTAGGCGTTCACCAAGTCATCGATTCAATGGCAGGTGAAGTTTATCCATCTGAGTTTCAAAAGGAATTCAGGAGCGCTTACGATGGCTTGTCGGCGTATTTGAAAGGAGAAGAGTTCCAAAACAAAGACCTTACAGCACAGGTTGAACTATTGCAAAAACTGGAAACATCGGATAAAGAAGCACTCGAGCTTGTTCAGCAAGCATTCATCCATCTAAAGCAACAAACCATTGCCTATTACCTCAGCACAGAGGAAATAGGTACAAAATACCTCAACTACCTGCCCGTACCAGGGGAATACAAGTCATGTATCACTGTTGAAGAAGCGGGAGGCAAACTATGGGCAATATGAGTCAGCCAATACAAAACGGCGCTACCTTCGACGCCATCGTAATCGGATCCGGTATCAGCGGTGGGTTCGCTGCTATGGAGCTTTGCAAAAAAGGCTATAAAACCCTAGTGCTGGAGCGCGGCCCTATGCGGCAGCACGGCGATTACCCTACCGCCGGGATGGATGAGTGGGATTTTAAAAACAGGAATCTGGTTGCTGATGAAGAAATTGCCCAGCACTATTTTAAGCAAAACCGCCTGAGATGGTGGGTGCGGGAAGACCACCTGGACTTCATCAATAAAGATTCGGACTACGATTACGATGAAATAGAGCGCTTCGACTGGATACGGGGGCACCATGTCGGTGGCCGATCCATCATGTGGGGACGACACTGCTACCGCTGGAGCGATATTGATTTTGAGGCAAATGCCAAAGAAGGCGTCGGTACAGATTGGCCGATACGCTACAAGGACATAGCACCCTGGTACGATTACGTAGAAACTTTTGTTGGGGTCTCCGGCCAAAAAGAAGGCTTAAAACAAGTACCTGATGGCCAATTTTTGCCCCCTTTCCCGCTTAACTGCGTGGAGCAGCACATGCGCGAGGCCATTGCTGCTAAATACCCCGGCAGGGTACTAACACCTGGGCGCGTGGCCAACCTTTCTGCCTACCATCCTGATGTACACAAAGGCAAGCGAGGGCAATGCCAGACCCGCGATCGGTGCTGGCGGGGCTGCCCCTATGGCGCCTATTTTAGCAGCCTTTCAGCAACGCTGCCAGTAGCAGAAGAAACGGGTAATCTCAGCCTTCGCGCTGATAGTATCGTTAGTGAAATCGTGTTTGACTCCAAAATAGGCAAAGCAACAGGTGTCCGAATAAAAGATGCTTCTACGGGGCAAGATATGGAATTTTTCGCCCGCCTGATTTTTTGTAATGCCAGCACCATAGGCACTACTGCCATCTTGCTCAATAGTCGATCGGAAACATTCCCTGACGGATTGGGTAACAGCAGTGGCGAATTGGGACACAATATGATGGATCACCATTATGAGATGGGGGCTTCTGGCATTTTAGAAGGCTTTGATGACAAATACTATAAAGGACGTAAGCCTGGCGGGTTTTACATCGCCCGTTTCCGAAATATTGACGAGGCCAGCCGCCGCAAGGATTATCTACGCGGATTTGGCTACCAAGGACAAGCCCGACGTGGGCCTAATGCACCAGAAGGTGTGCTGGGGACTGCCTTGAAAGATGGCCTTTTTAAGCCAGGCCCATGGAACATTAGCATGTCCTGTTTTGGGGAAATATTGCCTTATCACGACAATCGCATGTTCCTCAATTTCGACAAACGGGATAAGTATGGTATGCCCACCATCGTTTTTGATGCCAAATTGCGCGATAATGAGATTAAGCTTAGGGAAGATGGCGTCGCCTGTGCCGTAGAGATGCTGGAAGCAGCTGGCTGCAAAGATATTACCTTCCGAAATGAACCAACAGCTGTTGGCGCTTGCATCCATGAAATGGGCACAGCGCGCATGGGGCACAACTCAAAAAACAGCGTGTTAAACAAGTGGAATCAAATGCACGAAGTACCCAATGTATTTGTTACGGATGGTGCTTGTATGACCAGTTCAGGAACGCAAAACCCAAGCATCACTTACATGGCGCTGACGGCACGCGCAGTAGATTATGCGCATAAACAGATTAACGAGGGGGTGCTTTGAGGTACTTTAGAAGATGGGGTTGTTTTGGATAACATCGAAAGCAAATCAGAAATTCAAAAGAAAACCATCAACACTACCATCACTAAAGCTAAAAAAATCACGGATCCCAAAAGATTCAAGACATTGAACAGCAACCCATATCCTATCGCTTTTCCCCAAGGCATCGAAAACAAAGACTGAAAAAAATAAATGGAGTAAATACAAAACACTGCCAAAATCGAATTGGAATAAGTGGAAGCCGATCCTAGGCTGAGGGGGAGCATAAGGATGCTAACGAAAGTCAAGAAGCCATACAAAAAAGCGTTTAATACCAGATGTTCTCCATAGTTGAGGCGATACTTGCGGAATAAACGCCAGGAAATCCAGGCGGCTATTGGAACAGAAAACAGCATGACTAAATTGGCATATTGTTGTAAAAAAACAGTAACTTTTGAGTAGCTTTCGCTACCATTTGAAAAGGATGCCTCTTGGTCAACATCGAACCAATTGCTATTTGGGAAGTAATTGATGGCCATAAACAGGAAAAACGCCACAGCAATCACAAGAAATTTTAATGGCTCTATAAAACGGCTTCGATCTAAAAACAGGTACCGCTGCATAGCTGTTCCTGGTGCTAGGATGAGTTGCCAAATGGTATAAAACATCCCTCGTTCCAAGTTGAGAATGGACAAAATATTGACCCACATTTTTCTTAGGCTCACCCGTTCTATTTGCGGCTCAGGAAAAGGCTCTGGTAGCTGACTGGACATGCGTTGATTGTTTGTATTTATAGCCTGCTTGCCTGGCTGCTTGATCAAACTTGACTAATCAAGAATGGATTAAAGCCAGGTCTTATGGTGATTCGAAGATGGGAGAAATCCTCGAATCACCAGCAACCGGAATTTATTTGACCACCACTTTTCCCGTCATAAGTCGCTCTTTTGAAAAGAAGCGGACGATATAGGTTCCTGCCGGCAAGTTTGAAAAATCGCTGCTAACAGCGTGCTCTCCGGCAGGAAAATCTTGTAGAGCCAAATCTCGCACCTTCTGCCCCGAAAGCCCATACAACTCCAAGCGTCCTGCTTGGGGCGTATCGAGCGTGAAACGGATATTGGCCTGATCGACCACAGGGTTCGGAGCTATTTTTAATTGCAGGATGGAATTTGTAGCCACGGGTCGCTCAGAAACAGGGTCGCCGACATACGTTTTTAAGATGGATCGGCCAAAAGTAGCAGCGTACAAATAGCGCGTTTCTTCATGGAAAATCAGGTCATTCACTACTGTAGCCGGGAAGGAAGCGGCCATGATTTCCCAAACTTCACCCGCCGTAGTGGTGTACCAAACCCCCAGGTCATTAGCCAAATAATACGTATCGGGAGATGCAGGGTCGATGACGATGTCATTGACCGGAATTTCAGGCAGATTGGAGGAAATGTCTTCCCAATTCAGTCCGCCGTCCTGCGAGCGAAGCACATGTGGCTGGTAGTCCACCCAGCGATAACCGGAAAGCGTGACATAAACCGTATTTTCATCATATGGATCGATAACCACACTGGTCACGTAGCGGTCGGGAATGCCATTGGAGATATTGAGCCAGCTTTGCCCGCCATTGCTTGTTTTTTGCACATTTCCATCGTCGGTGCCAACATAAATCAGGTTGGAGTTGCCTTTGGCAACAGCTATGGTGCTAATGGTGCCAAAAGAGGTGCTGCCGCTAGGGTGTTGTCCATCGGTCAGATCTGCACTGATGCTTTCCCAACTCTGACCGTAATCATCTGAGCGGTACAATACATTAGCGCCATAATAAAGTACATTCGAGGTGTTGGGGTCAATCAAAAAAGGCGTATTCCAGTTGGTGCGATCATTGCCTTGCCCCCCGAACAGATAATCAAAAGAATTGCCGCCATCGAATGAGCCAAACATATTGCCCCATTGATATTCCGCATAAACGATATTGCTGTTATTGGGATCCACTTGTACATGAAAACCGTCTCCGCCTAATATGCGCTCCCAGTCGTTGGTACTGCCCGTTTGGGTGCGCAAGGTGCCGTTGTCTTGGGCGCCGCCATAAACCCTGCTGGGGTTATTCGGATCTACCTCAGCGTTGTAAAATTGGTTGATGGGCAGGGTTTCCACATGTGTCCAAGCTTGACCGCCGTTTTGACTGATATAAATGCCCCCGTCATTGCCACAAACCATAAAATTGGAATTAAGCGGGTGGATTTCCAGCGCGTGGTTGTCCACATGATTGCTAAACCCGATTTCAGACCAGGATGCACCGCCGTTAACTGTTCTCATCAACGGCACCCCTAGCACATATACCCGATCAACATTATTGGGATCAATGCGTATGTTTCCAAAAAACCAGCCAAATGTGCCAAAAACATCCTCTAAGTCAAAGCCATTGTCCACCCGACTCCAACTGACGCCAAAATCTTCCGATTGATAAACCCCATTGAAAACATTTGTAATGGGATCGGTTGTGAATGTAGCGTAAACCAAACCAGGCTGTGCAGGAGTAGTGGCTAAGCCAATTCTACCCATATTGTTGTCGCTTAGCGGCAAGCCATTGCTGAGTTTTTCCCAGGTATCGCCGCCATCGAGCGAACGCCAGATACCTGAACTGGGGCCACCGTAACTCCGTTGCCAGGGCCGACGGATGCGTTCCCAACTGGCCGCATACAATATATCCGGATCGGTATGATCCATCGCGACATCGATCACGCTGGTGGAATCATTGATGTACAGCACTTGCTCCCAATTGTCTCCCCCATCAGAACTTCGGTACAAGCCTTTATCAGCGCCTGCGCCGTAAAGCAGGCCGGCGACTGCCACGAAAACTTTATTTTCATCTTGCGGATGTACAATGACCCGACCGATATGATTGGAGTGCTCCAAACCGATGTGCTCCCAGGTAGCGCCAGCATCACTTGATTTGTACATGCCCGTACCAAAAAAGGCACCGGAAGAAAAAGAGCTGTTGGCTTCACCTGTTCCAAGGTAGATGATATCCGGATTCGAAGGTGCTAAGGCCATGTCGCCAATACTTAAAACGCCTTCATTTTCAAAAATCGGTTGCCAGTTCAATCCAGCATCAGTCGATTTGAAAACGCCACCTACGGATGCGCCGGCGTAAATGATATTTTGATCAGTAGGGTGCAGTGCTATGTCAGTTATTCTACCGCCAATATTAACCGGGCCTACAAGTTCCCATTGGAATTCATCTCGAAAGGCCAGGCTGCTTTTAGCTTGCTTAACCTGAGCAACAGCCTCGGCATAAACTTGATAATTGAGGTGATGATGCGGATAGGCCCGCTGGTTGTACATCCAATCATAAGGGGCATTCATGGGGTGCTCGTCAGCTGTGTTATTCTGCTGTTTTTGGCAAGATGTAAGGAGCAAAAAAAAGAATACAGCGCAGTAGATGTCCATTAATTTCATAAGTCTGTTTTTTTAATACTGGCAAGCAATATAAAGCTTATTTGCAATCTATAAAGGCGAGCAATACAGATTGTCGTTAATTATCCAGCCAATGACAAAAATCACTACCCGATTTAATCAAGGTCATAGCCACGGCCTATAAAATCCTGCAACTTGCCCTCGAATTCATTATTGACCACTAAAATTAAAAGAACATGAATGTCCTGGCTCCCATTAAAAGCATTATGAGTGACAAATTGATTACAGTCACGCCAAAAGATAAACTGATTGAGGTGAAAGCCATTTTTGACAACCACAACATTCACCACATTCCTGTAGTGCGTTTCAAAGAAATGGTTGGCTTGATCAGCAAAACGGACTTTATTTACTTTTTAAGGGGCTTCAATCGCAACGATGAAGATCGTTTTGTCAATGAAGCGCGGCTGCGGGCTTACACGGCTGAAGACATTATGACCAAGGGGTTGGCCAAATTAAGCCCTACCGACCGGATCAATGTAGCCCTGGATATTTTCCTGAACAACCGCTTCCATGCCATTCCTGTGGTTGAAAATGAGGAGTTGGTGGGTATTGTAACTACTCATGACATCATCAAAGCACTGGCCGCAGAAAAGGTGACTCCCGAACAAATTCTGGAAAATAAACATCTATAAGTAGAGGAGTTTGTTATTTGCCAAATAAAACCGATTCTCAGACAATTCTTGCGGTTTGAAGTCATCCCTAGAATAGCCAAACTTACTTTAAGTACCGGAGGTCTATTTCTTTTCGATCAATCCGCTTCCGCAAATATGGTCAGAGAACGTTAAAACTATACTGCAATGAAAAAAATACTGGTTCCTACCGATTTTTCTGCTGTTGCGAACAATGCCTATAAATTTGCTCAGCAGTTGGCTCAATCAGGAGAGGCTGAGATTACTGTTGCCCATGCCTTCCATCCATCGTATGATTTTGCCAATCCTTATGTGGATGTGCCTGTGGTCGCTTTTGAAGAAATGAAACGGGAGCAGTTGGATAACTTCGTTGCAGACCAAGCAAGGGAGTTCGCTGAAACCGATGTGGCAGTAAAAGTGCAACCAAAATCCATGTTGGTAGTGGGTTTTGCCACGGAGGAAATCGTTCGATTGTCCAAGGAATACGATCTCATCGTAATGGGAACCACCGGATCAAGCAACTTGCTAGACAAGGTTTTTGGCAGTGTGTCCAGCCATGTCGCGCGGCATGCCCATTGCCCAGTAATGCTGATACCGGCTAATTGTGAATGCCACTTGTTCCGGGAAGTCGTTTTCGCTACCAATTATCAGGCAGCAGACGAGATTTTACTACAGCCCATTTTGCAAATGCTGGACGATGAGCGATTAAATATCCACTTTGCACACATTGAGAAAAATAGGGATGTGGATTACAAAGTCAAACAAATGGCTTACGAACAGGCCATCAGTAAAGGCAAGCCTGGAACTGGATTTTTCTACAGTGAAATTACCAGCGAAAGCGTGCATCATGGTATTGTTCAATACGCCGAAAATGTTGGTGCAGACCTGATCATCATGAGTACCGGGCATCGCAGCTTCATTGAGAACCTGTTTCACAAAAGCATTACCAAAGAGGTGGTTTTTCACACATCCGTTCCATTAATGGTCTTGCACTATGGTGAATAATTGGAATTCGATTTAACTTACTTAAACAAACATGTAACAGGGGCTTTATAACGCAGAAAAATTTGACTTCCCGATTTGTCCTTACCCTAGCGGGCTAAACGGTTCATTTCAAGTGTGTCCGCTAGGGTAAGGACTTCGAAAAATCGGGAAGTGATTTTTTGCACACTACTAACGCAGAAAAATTTGACTTCCCGATTTGTCCTTACCCTAGCGGGCTAAACGGTTCATTTCAAGTGTGTCCGCTAGGGTAAGGACTTCGAAAAATCGGGAAGTGATTTTTTGCATACTACATTAGTATTCTAAAGCCTTTATTTTTTTATTGTCAAACCGCATTTGAAGCCATTCATTGGCTTTTTGCAGGTTTTGTATGCGCGTGTTCTGGCGCGTATTGTCTTTAAATTTCATTAAAAAAACCGGAAAGGTATCGTACCAGATGGAGTCGTTGCGGGTAAAAACTTCCACCGACTTGGAATAGGAAAACTGCGCCACTTCAGGGAAATGGTATTTCAGTTCCTTGTCGATTTGAAGATAGGGGAGGGTATCCTGGCGTTTGGTTTTCAGCAATTCAGCTTCCAGCAATTGGATTTTCAAATCCTTGCTCTTGATGATCTCGTTGTTCTTGGTATAAATGTCTTCCAGTACCTTTAGCCTCAAGTTATCATTGAACTCAGCCATGCGTTGATCTAGGTCGATGTTATCGCCTTCACTCTCTTGGTGAATGACAATTTCAGTTGCTTCGGTTATGGGAAAGCGGGTTTCTCCACTCAGGTTGTATTCCAGTAGCCGATTCTTTAAATAATACATTTTCTCCTCATTCACCGGGCTGCCAAAGTAGTACAAGTGAATGACAGAAAGGGTGTCATTGTATTCAAATTTGTATCCGATTAGCTCGCTACCGTCGAATTCACAATCCTGTTTGATGAAATTTTCAACAGCCACTTTAAAGCGGGTCTCCTGAATAACTTGGTAAAAAATAATAGCGCTGGGAATGACCACAACTATCAGAAAGGCGATCATGAAAAACTGATAACGCTTGAGTTTTTGAGGCTCAACCATTTCTGCTAAAGGAAATTTGAGGTACCTGACTACTAGCAGCGTGGCAAAACTGATGAACACTGAATTGATAAAAAACAAATAAAAAGCCCCCAGGAAATAAGCCATATTTAACTTAGCCAGCCCATACCCAGCCGTGCAAAGCGGAGGCATCAGCGCCGTGGCAATGGCAACACCTGGAATTACATTGCTCTTCTCTTTTCTCGAACCAGCAATAATTCCTGCGAACCCGCCAAAAAATGCCACCAATACATCGAGCAAAGTAGGCTGCGTCCTGGCCAACAATTCTGTTTGCGCCACATCCAGCGGAGTAATGGAAAAATACAAGGTAGAAGTAGCCAAGCTAATAAATACAGCAATGCCAAAATTGCGCAAAGACCTCAACAGCGTTTCAAAATCATTGATGCCAATGGACAATCCAATGCCCAAAATTGGCCCCATCAACGGCGAAATCAACATAGCGCCTATGATCACGGCAGTAGAATTGACATTCAAACCGATAGACGCAATTAGTATGGAAAACATCAAAATCCAAGCGCTATGTCCGCGAAAACTAATGTCTTTTTTGATGCCTTCAATGGTTGCCGGAACATCCGTACCTTCTTCAAAGCCCAGGGTGCTTTTATAAAGCCGCGTTAGCGCAATGTGCATCATCCGGAACTCTCTATTCATAGCTAAACCAATTTATCAAATGTCACAAAACAGGTTCGAGTACTGTACTACAAAGCAAGTCATCCCATCATATCTACCAACAAATTAGCGATCAATGGATCGGCTGCCATCGACTTAAAGATAGCACTATCCATCAAATCGCGAACAAAGCCCATGCGCAGATCACCGGGTAAAAAGTCCAGTTGGAGGAAGTTTTTTAGATTATTCATTTGATGCTTTTGGATAGCATCCTGGTGCTGTTGCAAATAAATCAGCAAGCGGGTAACGATCACGGCCAGCAAATCTACCCGGAGGTTTTGCTGTTTCACAATACGTTCAAGGGGTAATTTGACCTCCCGGTTGAAGTCGGTAGTATGGAGTATGATTTCGGGGGCAACCAACTTTTTTAAATCTTGCTGGACAAAGGAGAGAAAAGCGGCACTAGTTGCCAGATCGAGACAAGCGTCGGCCAGCATGCGTACCAAGACGAACTCGCTTGCTAAGTCAGGTATATTTTTGATCGATTCAAAAAACTGCACCAAGCTGCGCGGAGTAGTGCGCCCACCTGTTATGAGTTCCGGGTAGGCCAATACAAATTCTATTCCACGCGGGTCAATCTGGTGGTTTTCGGCCCATTTTGCCCATTCTTTCAGGTCAAAATCGAGGGTAACGTGCATCATCCGGGTGAGTAAGGCATCATCCATTGGGGTCACGGAATAGTCGCCGCCATCTGGGTTGGCCGTAAGCACGATGTCCCATTGGGGCGGCAGTTGCCAGCTCACCAATTGATACCTTTGCAAGAGCTGCATAATGCCCCGCAGTATCCGGTCGTCAGCTCGGTTGACATCGTCGATGAGCAATATCCCTGGGCCTGTCTGTGTGGGCACCCAAGCAGGAGTTTTGAATACCGTTTTGCCATTTTCGATGGTGGGCATGCCCAGCAGATCGCCCATTTCTTCAAACTGGGCCGGAGCGATGTAGGCAAACTGCCAGCCCTGTTCTTGGGCAAGTGCTTGCACCAACGCTGTTTTACCCACACCGTGCTTGCCCCAAATGCAGATTGGTGTTTTGGGCAGACCCGATTGCTCCTGTTCCCGGTTATTGGCTAAAACATGCAGCAAAAAAGCTTTTACTTCGCTGGCCTTGGCATGGGTGCCGTAATAAATGTAAGATGTAGGATTATTGTTTTGCATATTAATGGACAGCGGGCATTTTTAGTTTTTTGCCGGGTAATTGTTGCCACATCCGATCTCCGTGGCGCCAACCTTTAGGCGAAATGACCCACAAAAGGGGGCGTCTGGAGGCGACTTCCGGTACAGGCCCCAAACCATCGGTGAAGTAAATGGCCACATCCGGCAGGCGTTCATTCACAAGGCTTATCGGCTCGCTGAAATTCGTTCCTCCGCGACCTTGTACAAACTTAGGCGTTTTTCCTGAATAAGCGTATTGATGCTGGATTTTATAATCGCATTCCACCAGCCAGATACGGGCACCTTGCCGCCATATTTGGTGGATTTCCCGAAAAAAAAGCACCAGGTCGTCCTCAGAAATACTGCCAGATGTGTCTATCGCGACCAAAATAGAAAGCTGTCGTTCTATTTTGATTCCAGGCGTTGTACCGTAACGCTTAGAAGGTCGGCGGACGGTATTTTTAATGGCAGTACGCCCGCCCGCAGCTACAAATAAGCGCAGGGCACGTTGCCAATTGATGCTGGGCTGTTCGGGGGCTAACTGCCATTGCAGTTGTTCCAGTAGTTCGGAGGGCAATTGCCCAATTTGTTGTTGGTTCAGCCTTCGGGCAATTGTCAACAGGGTATGGCCTAAATGCCGTTCCAGATGTTGCTGGGCTGTTTGGCTTTGTTCCGAATGCCAAAACTGGTGCCTGTCCAGCCAATCGGAAAAATCGCTAAGCTGATTTTGGAGGGCATCATTAGTAGCGTGGTCAAGCAGCTTTTTGTAGTAATAATCCAAGCTTTGGAAGGGGAGTAGTTGCTGGAAAGGAAAACTTTCCAAACGGATTACATCACTGGGGAGCTGAGTTGGTGCGATGTATTGATTGACTACCAGGTCGGCAGCGATATTGAACAATAGCTTGTGGTGGTAAAACCGGGCTAAGCTAAGATGACGCAGCGCCAGGTGCAGCAGTTCGTGTTTCAGAACGCCGTAGCGATGGGCATCATTTTCCAACCTAAACCAGTAATCTGAATTGAGCAACAATTGGAAAAACTGATCAGAAACGGAACACACCGCCAAGGTGGCGATGCTTTCCGTTTCTCTTTTGCTCAGCATACTAAACAGGTGGCCGAAAAACGGCTCCTTCAAGATAAGCTGTACAGCCGTAGTCTGGAGTGATTTTTCCAGTTTTGCATTCATCCGTACAGCACTTTTGTATTAAAGAGACCCTAGGTAGCTCAAAGCTTCTTCGTAAACATGCTCACCTGTAAAGCCAAATTTTTCATCCAATACCTGATACGGCGCCGAATAGCCGAAATGATCAAGCCCAATAGCTCTGCCCCTTGAGCCAACCAGCCCTTGCAGATTTACGGGCAACCCCGCAGTGAGCCCCAAAGCTGGTGTCTGTGTAGGCAATACCTTTTCCTGGTATTCCTTGGACTGATCGCGGAAAAGACCTTCAGAGGGTGCAGAAACGATGCGCACTTGCAAGCCCTTGCGCTCTTGTAGCAATCGAGCGCCTTCTACCATAGTAGCCACTTCCGATCCATTAGCAACCAGAATTAAATCGGGCTGGCCATTGGCGGCATCTTGTACGATATAAGCGCCTTGTTTGGCTGCTTGCGCCGCTTCAAATCGGCTTCCTTCAGCGGGCAGGTCTTTGATATTTTGCCGTGAAAGGATCAATCCGCTGGGGCCATCTGTCTTTTCCAGCGCCATCTGCCAGCAAACGGTCGTTTCGTGCACATCAGCCGGACGCAAAGCCAAAAAGCTGGTATGCCCAGAATGGTTTTTTACCTTTTCCATGAGGCGGAGCTGGGCCTCTTGCTCGATAGGCTGATGGGTAGGGCCGTCTTCCCCTACGCGGAAAGCATCATGTGTCCAAATGAAAATAACTGGCTGCTCCATCAGTGCTGCCAGGCGAATGGTTGGCTTCATGAAGTCAGAAAAAACAAAAAAGGTGGCACAAGCAGGTATAACCCCGCCATGGAGCGCCATGCCTACCGACAAGGCAGCCATGGTCAACTCAGAAACCCCGGCTTGCAAGAAAGCACCGGAGAAATCGCCCTTGGTAAACGCCTTGGTCTTTTTCAAGAAAGCGTTGGTTTTGTCGCTATTGGAGAGATCGGCAGAGGCGACGATCATATTTTCGACGTGGTCGGCTAGATAGGACAATACGGCGGCAGAAGCGTTTCGGGTAGCATCGTTGGCTTTTTGAGCGATGCTGCTAAAGTCCAGTGCGGGTAATTGACGACTTAAAAAGCCGTCCAACTTCTTTGCCAAGGCCGGGTTTTCGGACTGCCATTTTTGATAAGCCGCTTTTTGCTGCTTGACGGCTTCCCGGCGCGACTCCACGACCTCGGCGTATCGAGCGCTTACTTCTGGAAATACGGCAAATGGATCAGTCGGATCGCCGCCCAGATTCAGAATGGTTTTATCAAAAGAAGCGCCGGCGCCACTTAGGGGTTGACCATGCGTTTCTACTTCCCCTTCAAAAGATTCGCCGCTTTCTGTCACCGCGCCCTTCCCCATCACCGTTTTTCCGATGATAAGAGAGGGGCGTTCGGTTTCCGCGATAGCGGCCTTTAAAGCGCTGCGGATGGCATCCGGGTCGTTGCCGGGTATGGTGGTGACGTGCCAGCCCCAAGCTTCGTATTTTTTCGCGGTATCTTCGTTCATCACCTCGCTCACCGTAGTGGAAAGCTGAATATCATTGGCATCGTAAAACATAATGACATTCCCGAGACCCAAAAAGCCTGCTGTTCGACCAGCACCCTGGGCAATTTCCTCCTGAATACCACCGTCGGAAATGTAAATGAATGTTTTGTGCGCCATCCATTCGCCAAAGCGGGCTGCCAAAAAGCGCTCAGCAATTGCAGCACCAATACCAAAGGTGTGCCCCTGACCCAATGGCCCGGAGGTGTTTTCTACGCCTCTATCCAAGTCCAACTCTGGGTGACCAGGCGTAGGGCTGCCCCATTGGCGGAAGTTTTTGAGGTCATCGGTTTGGTAATAACCTAAAAGGTGTAGTGTAGAATACAACATGGCCGACATGTGCCCCGGATCGAGGAAAAAGCGATCGCGGAAAGGCCAGCGCGTGTTGTCTGGATCAAACTGTAAGAATTCCGTAAAAAGGATGTTAATGTAATCGGCGCCGCCCATGGCACCACCGGGATGGCCTGATTTGGCTTTTTCTACCATGGCGGCAGAAAGGATGCGGATGTTATCGGCACAACGGGTTGCGAGTTCGTTCGGTGTCACTGTTTTTTATCGGCGAATATAGGACTTTTGGAATTTTTGAGAGCAGTTTATCCGTTTTTAAGCGTATCTTTAAGCTCAAAACCATCATTATGGGCGCACAATTGCAGCAAAGATTAATATCTGTTGATGAATACCACCGTATGATCGAGATAGGAATATTTTCAAAGGGAGAAAAGTTGGAGTTGTTGAATGGAAAACTGGTTTTTATGAGTCCGATAGGTAGTAAGCATGCAGGCTGTCTGGATAAAATAGCCGAGCTTTTTATCCAGTGTTTCATTGGAAAGGCGAGGGTTCGGGTTCAAAACCCTCTATTATTGCCGAATTACTCCGAGCCTGAACCCGATATTGCTGTGGTCAAACGCAAGCCCAACTACTACACCGACCGCCATCCCCAAGCCGACGAGGTATATCTGATTGTGGAAGTAGCCGATACTTCGCTGGAAATAGACCGGGAAGAAAAATACAAGCTGTACGCCTCTGCCAATATTCCGGTTTACTGGATTGTCAACCTGAGGGACAATTGCCTGGAGGTTTATACCGAGCCTTTAGGCGAGTTGTACAAAAATAGACGCCTTTTTCTTCCCGGCGATATGGTTGAGTTGCCTCATTTGGATCAGCAAATTGCAGTGAACGATTTGTTGATATGACCTGTTTAGCGTTGCTTTAATAAAGGAGTGCTAAAAATGCCTTCGTTTACTTGCAAACCAACCAGTAAAAATGCCTGTGATAAATCACCAATCTTAATATTCATTTTATGTTGACCTGCTGGCAATCGGCCATTGAAAATACGGGCGATTAATCGGCCTTGTTGGTCATACAAGTTCAAATCAACGTTGTTCTTATCAGGCAAACTGAAGTCAATAACAGCTTCGTCGGAGGCGGGATTAGGAGAAACCGTGAGCGCGGGATCAAATAGCCTGCTTGAAATCTCGGCGCTCAAACCCACTAATGTAGAGTCTTGATATTTATAAACACCAGCCCCGGAAGCAAAGCCGAAATTTGCATTAAAAAACTGAAATCGGTTGTAATTGCCGCCGAATGGAACAAGTTCCCAAGTATTTCCACCATCTTCTGTTGCAAAAAATCCGTTGCCATATCCACCCATCCATCCTTTTAGGGGTGTCACGAATCCCACGCCTTGGGCATCGCCAATGGGCACTGGTTTTTTTACCCAGGAGAGACCGCCATCGTCAGATTTTAACAACCACCCCATCGCCCCGAAAGTCTGTACCGATCCCACGGCATGTTGTTCATCAATAAATTGTAGTTTCCACACATAATCGCCTGCGGAAAAAGTGTTGAACACCTCTTCCCAGCTTTCACCTCCATCGGTTGTATAGAGAATGATACCGCCATTCGAGCCACGCCCACATACTAAACCCGTATCACGGGAAAAGAAATGCACATCAATCAATCCTTCCGCATAATCGGAAAGGTTGAGTGAATCCCAGGAGATCCCCCGATCTTCTGTGCGAAGGATAAAAGCAGGCCCAAACCAGGCGCCTACAGCTAGAAGCGTCGAATCGCCCAAATGTTGCATGCCGCAAACGCCCGTTGGTGTCATAGGCAATTCACCTGTTATATCTTCCCAGGTTTCGCCGCCGTCGCTGGTGCGCAAAAATACTTCGTCGAGCGTTCCTGCAAATCCCAATTGGCTGTCAAAGAAGTCAACGCTTCGGATGTAGTAGTTGCTTTGGTACTGAAGGTCCCAGCTTTCTCCCCCGTTTTGCGTTCGGGAAACGGTGCCAAAACCACCTACTGTCCAGCCAGTATCAGGATGGATGAAAAACAGATCTTCCAGACGGCCGCCGCCATTCATGACATTCGAGGTAGGTGTCCAAACAGATTGGGCATGAGTAGCTATCCCAACTCCAGCAATGATAAGTGTGGTTAATAATTTCGTTTTCATAGCAAAATGATTTTAAAAAAATGGTGATGACCTGAATCGCCAGATCATCACCACAAGAATATATAAATTATATTATAGGTCAAACTTGATGCCCTGTGCCAAAGGCACGGTTGTGCTGTAATTGATGGTATTGGTCTGGCGGCGCATGTAGGCTTTCCAGGCATCAGAACCACTTTCACGACCGCCGCCGGTTTCCTTTTCACCGCCAAAAGCTCCCCCAATTTCCGCTCCGCTAGTACCGATATTGACATTGGCAATGCCGCAATCAGAGCCTGCTGTTGAAAGGAAATATTCTGCTTCCCGCAGATTGGTCGTCATAATGGCAGAAGATAAGCCCTGGGGAACGTTGTTTTGCATGGCCACAGCTTCTTCGATGGTTTTGTACTTCATCAGATACAAGATCGGCGCAAAGGTTTCGTGCTGCACGATGGCGTAGTGGTTTTCCACTTCGGCAATACAGGGCTTCACATAGCAGCCACTTTCATAGCCTTTGCCCTCCAGCACGCCGCCTTCAACGGCGAATTTCCCCCCTTCTTTTTTCACAGCTTCCAACGCTTTGAGGTACATATCCACGGCGTGGGTATCGATCAGGGGGCCAACGTGATTTTTCTCATCCAAGGGGTCGCCGATGCGCAATTGCTGGTAAGCGTTGACCAGTTTTTGTTTTAAATCATCGTAAATGGAATCGTGTACAATCAAGCGGCGGGTACTGGTACAACGCTGGCCAGCCGTGCCAACCGCCCCAAATACGGCGCTGGTGACCACCACTTTCATATCGGCATCCGGCGTAACAATAATGGCGTTGTTGCCACCCAACTCCAACAAGCTGCGGCCCAAGCGCTGCGCCACCACAGCACCTACTTTTTGCCCCATACGGGTACTTCCGGTAGCGGAAATCAAAGGCACTCGCGTATCCGTTGTCAGCATTTCTCCGATTTTATAATCACCGGTGATCAGGCTGACCACCCCTTCGGGCACTTCGTTGTCTTCCAGCACGCGGTGGAAGATATTTTGGCAGGCTACACCACAAAGTGGGGCTTTTTCAGAAGGTTTCCACACCACAACATCGCCACAGATCATCGCAATCATCGCATTCCAAGACCAAACGGCCACCGGAAAATTAAAAGCGGAAATAACCCCTACAATGCCCAGTGGATGCCACTGCTCGTACATGCGGTGATGCGGACGTTCAGAGTGCATGGAAAGGCCATATAGTTGGCGGGAAAGCCCTACAGAAAAGTCGCAAATGTCAATCATTTCCTGTACTTCACCCCAGCCTTCCTGCAAGCTTTTGCCCATTTCGTAAGACACCAAGCGCCCTAGCGGGTCTTTGAACTTTCGCAGCTCCTCACCGTACTGGCGCACAATTTCTCCTCGTTTTGGGGCTGGAATTTCCCGCCAAATGCGAAAAGCGGCCTGGGCTTTGCCGATGACTTGCTCGTATTCTTCAGGATTTGTCTTGCTGACGCTGCCAATCAGTTCACCATCCACCGGAGAGACGGATTTGATGTATTTTCCGGAGTTGCTCGATTCAATACCTGTACTAGTACCTGCATTGAATTTCCTGATTCCCAGTTTTTTCAAAAAACTATGATTCATGGATACTTTGGTTTTATTTTTCAGTAATGCCCGCAAAAGTAAAGAAAAAACCTTCTTTGACAAATGGAGTGGGAAAAGACTTAGCGGAAAGCAGGCCGACTGTAAGGAGCAATGATTTTCGCTTGCCGTATTTAAAGTAGGTTATTTATCCTAAAACCTGCTTTAGGTACCGCATTGAATTAATCACACCATTTGTCAAAGAACTAGAAAAAATAGTATCAAGTGATGTTATAACAGCGCTTGATAGGCAAGGTGCAACCTTCTTACCAGAAAGTTTTCTTTAGCCATACAGGTTCAGCTACTCTGGAAATTCAAATACCTTCAAAACCCCACATCATGAAGCTTTACCTATCGAGCCTGTTTTTTCTATGGACTTTTTCCTCACTGGCACAAGGCGATTTATGCCCGTGTATGTTGCAGGATGATCCAATCGGCTGGGAAGTATCTGCACCCAATATGCCGCCAGAACCTCCGCCACTGCTTTACCAAATAACAGTAGCTGAACCAGAACCAACAGACGAGCCGATATTCATTCCGGCACCGATTAATGATCCTGAAGAAATGGAGGAAATAGTGCAAGTGGAAAAAAAACAGTCGGCTGTTGCCAAAACCAAGCACAAAAAGTCGAAGCGGTTTATCCTGCCGAAAAGGAAGCACAAGCTGCGCCGCTACAGTGGCCAATGCCCGGCTTTTTGAAAAAGCAATACAACCATTCTGGGGTGAAAAGACTCTTTTAAGCGCATTTTTTAGCATTAGCTTGGCTTTTTTGTGGTAAAGCCGGGTAAAACCTTATTTTTGCGTTTCATTTGAAAAAAGAGCTGCATGCAATCTGCTGTGAATAAAGTTGTGCTTTTGTTTTTGTGTGGTCTGATGACACCCTTTTTGAGCCTAGCTCAGTCGGCACAACAAGACACGATCCTCCCGGTTTTTAAATACGACGACCCTGCCGACTATGAAATTGGTGGGATAAAAGTGATTGGCGCCGAATTCAGCGACGACAACGCGATCATTAGCATTGCCGGGTTCAAGGTCGGTGAAAAAATCAGAATACCTGGATCGGATATTCAAAAGGCATTGAAATCCTTGTGGAAACTTCGCCTGTTTACGGATGTTCAGATCATCAAGGAAAAAACAATTGGAAACGTTGTCTTTCTGGAAATAATCGTTCAGGAAAGGCCACGCTTGTCCAAACATTCCTATCAAGGCATCAAAAAATCCTACCACGATGACCTAAACGATGACGTCAACAAATACCTGCTCAAAGGCGGTATTGTAACAGACAATGTAAAGGTAAATGCAGCCGAGTCCATAGAAGACTACTTTATCGGCAAAGGTTATCTCGATGCCTCATGCTTGGTCATAGAAGCGCCCGATTCCAGCCGCGTCAATTCCGTGCAATTGATCTTTGATGTGAACCGGGGCGAACGCATTAAAATTCAGGAAATTTCCTTTTCCGGGGTAGAAGCTGTTAAAGATAAGAAGTTGCGCCGGAAAATGGAGAAGACCAAGCAGAAAGGCCGCATTTTTGCTTCCTCCAAATTCATCAAAGACGAATACGACCCCGATAAGGACAAAATAGTTGCTTACTACAATACCCTGGGATACCGCGATGCTAAAATTCTAAGCGATAGCATCTGGCGGGAAGAAGACGGCGATCTGCGCATCCACCTGACCATTGACGAAGGCAATCAGTATTACTTTAGAAATATCACTTGGAAGGGCAATTCTATTTACGAAACCGCAACCCTGACGGAAGTGTTAGGCATTTCTGCCGGCGATATTTATAACCAGGAATTGCTGGAAACCAGGCTTCGTTTTAGCCAGGATGGCCGCGACATCAGCACCTTGTACATGGACAATGGCTACCTGTTTTTCCAGGTAGATCCCATTGAAGTAGCGGTAGAGGACGACTCCATCGATTTGGAACTCCGCATATTTGAAGGGCCACAAGCCACAATCGACAAAGTGGTGATCCAGGGCAATGACCGCACGCACGAACACGTGATTCGCCGGGAGTTGCGCACCCGACCAGGGCAAAAATTCAGCCGCTCTGATATCATCCGTTCTCAGCGCGAAATCATCAACCTAGGCTATTTCAACCCAGAAACGCTGGGTATCAATACGCCGGTCAATCCGCAACGCGGCACCGTGGATATTGAATATACCGTGGAGGAAAAGCCATCCGACCAGTTGGAGTTGTCCGCAGGTTGGGGGGGCAACCGCCAGGTCATTGGCACATTGGGGGTATCGTTCAATAACTTTTCTCTGCGCAATATTTTCAACAAAGAAGCTTGGAATCCGTTGCCCCAGGGCGATGGCCAACGCTTATCGCTGCGCGCTCAAACCAATGGCGATTTTTATCAATCCTACAATATTTCATTGACCGAGCCGTGGCTGGGGGGCAAAAAGCCTACGTCGCTTACCGTTGCTGGCTTTTTGAACCGTTTTGCTTTCGGCTTGCGGGGCACCGATTCTTACCAAAGCTTTAGTATCAAGCAAGTATCCATCAGTTTAGGTACTCGTTTGAAATGGCCGGATGACAACTTCGTGGCCAGCACTGCCATCAACATCCAAACGCTTGGTCTCAATAACTGGTCCAGAGGGCTTTTCCGTTCTGATGATGGAGAAATTGTTACAGAAGGCAATTACAACAACTTTAGCTTGACGCAAACGCTGGCTCGTACTACCATCAACGATCCAATTTTCCCCAAAGATGGGGCTAAAATATCGCTGTCGCTGCAACTGACCCTGCCATATTCTTTGTTCAACAAGGATAAAGACTACAGCGAACTACCCGCTCAGGAACGGTTCCGCTACCTGGAATACCATAAATGGCGCTTCGAGGCGGAATGGTACACTTCCATCGTAGGTAATTTGGTATTCAAGGCACAAGCTAAAATCGGTTTGCTGGGCTTCTACAATCGCGAAGTTGGTACTTCTCCTTTCGAGCGCTTCCAGTTGGGAGGCGATGGTATCAACAACCAGCAATTTGGCTTTGCCGGGGTGGACATTATCTCCCTGCGCGGCTATGAAGTCAGCGACCTGCCTGCCAACTTGGATCCATCAGGAGGTAATTCTGCTACTCCTTTGTTCGATAAGTTTACCTTGGAATTGCGCTATCCACTATCGCTCAATCCTACTTCTACCATATATGTGCTGGGCTTTCTACAAGGCGGCAATGCCTGGCGGGAACTGCGCGACTTCAATCCTTTTGACGTGAAACGCTCGGCGGGTCTCGGTTTAAGGGTCTTCTTGCCTATGTTTGGCGTACTGGGCTTTGATTATGGCGTCGGTTTCGACAAAGCGACTTCTGATCGCTCTTTGCAAACATTGGGTGATTTTAATATCATTCTGGGCTTTGAACCGGAATAGGAGTTGGGGAGTTTCAAGTTTCTGGTTTCTGGTCTCTGGTTGAAACCAGAAACTAAAAATTTGTCTCATTTCCAGAAATACCCTACCTTGTTTGCCCAATCAATAAAAGGGAAACATGCGATTTGAGGAATTTACTTATGAGCGGCCCGATATGGGTGCCCTGGAAAAAGCATTTAGAGAAAAAATTGCCCAATTTGTCGCCGCAGCCAATGTGGAACTACAACACCAGATTTTGGCGGACATTAACAAACTGCGCATTAGTTTTGACACCCAACTCAACATATGCCACATTCGGCACACTGCCAATACCAACGATACCTATTACGAAGCCGAAAATAATTTTTTTGATCAAGAGACCCCGCGCTTTAGGGGTTGGGTCAATGATTTTTACAGCGCCTTATTGGCATCGCCTTACAGGGAAGCCTTAGAGCACAAGTGGGGCAAGCAACTGTTTAACATCGCTCACTTGACCCTGAAAACCCAGAATGAATCAGTCATTGCGCTTTTGCAGGAAGAAAATCGCCTGAGTTCGGAATATACCCGCATTAAGGCTAAAGCGCAAATTGAATTCATGGGTGAAATCCACAACCTGGCTTCTATCGAAAAATTTGGCGTTTCTCCCGACCGTGCGCTTAGAAAAGCGGCCAATGAAGCCAAATGGGGCTTTTATCGGGAAAAGGAGGCCGTTTTTGACCAGCTTTTTGACGGATTGGTGCAAGTGCGCCACCAAATTGCAACCGCGCTGGGATTCGAGAATTTTGTGGAATTGGGTTATGCCCGTATGTTGCGTTCCGATTATGGTGCCGATGAAGTTGCTGTTTTTAGGAATGGAATTGCAGATCATATCACCCCTTTGGCCAGCCAATTTTATGAACAACAAGCCCAGCGCTTGGGCTTGGATGCCCTGAAATATTACGATGAAGACCTGCGTTTTCCTACGGGCAATCCGCAGCCTAAAGGCGATCCGGCTTGGATTATCGAGCAGGCCGCCCACATGTACCGCGAACTGGCCCCTGAAACGGCTGAGTTTTTTGATTTCATGCAGACCCACAACCTCATGGATTTGCAAACCCGACCGGGTAAAGCCATGGGCGGTTATTGTACGTACATAGCCAGCCATAAAGCGCCGTTTATTTTTTCCAACTTCAATGGCACCAGCGGCGATATTGATGTACTGACCCACGAAGCTGGGCATGCTTTCCAGGTTTACAGCAGCCGCAACATCGGTATCAGCGAGTACCAGTGGCCCACTTATGAAGCCTGTGAAATCCATTCCATGAGCATGGAATTTTTCGCCTGGCCCTGGATGGATGGTTTTTTCCAGGAGGATGCCGATTTGTACCGATTCAGCCATTTGAACAACGCTGTGTATTTCCTGCCTTACGGCTCAACAGTAGATGAGTTTCAGCATTTCGTGTATGCCAATCCCCATGCCAGTCCCGCCGAGCGCAAAGCGTTTTGGCGTAAGCTGGAACAGAAATACCTGCCCCAAAAAGATTACGATGGCTTTGACTTCCTGGAGCAGGGTGGCTACTGGCACAAGCAGACGCATATTTTTGCCATGCCCTTTTATTATATCGACTATGTACTGGCTCAAATCTGCGCTTTCCAGTTTTGGAAAAAGGATCAGGACGATCACGAACAGGCCTGGGCAGATTATTTGCGACTTTGTCAGGCGGGTGGCAGCGATGCTTTCTTGAATTTAGTAAATCTGGCTAACTTGAAGTCCCCTTTTGAAGCCGATTGCATCAAAGAGGTGAGCCGACCCATTGCGAATTGGCTGGAAAGCTGGCGACTGGAAGCGGTATGAGTATGGGCGCCTAGGCCAGCACTACACACTTAATGGGATGCGCGCAGCGTTTATGAAAAGCGTTTATCCTGATATTCGTCAAAACCTCAGGCATCTAAAATCTATCATCTATTGTCTAATATCTAGGGAGTAGTAACGCAGAAAAATTAAGTTCTCGATTTTGTCCTTACCCTAGTGGGCTAAACGGTTCATTTTAAGTGTGTTCGCTAGGGTAAGGACTTTGATAATTAGGGAAGCCATTTTTTGCACACTACTAGTATGGATTCTTATTCCAAAAATGCATTAAAAACATGAAACAACTATTGCTTTTCATCCTATTGCTTTCAACTTATACCTCCGTTTGGGCACAGTACCGAGAAAGCCGAACCAATACGCCCACCGTGGATCAATTGGCGGCAACCATTACAAGCGAAGAATTGGAACGTCACCTGATCATACTTGCTTCCGATGAATTTGAAGGCCGCGAAACCGGGCAAAAAGGCCAAAAGCTGGCTGCCCAATACATCGCCGAATTTTTTCAGTCCTGCGAGATGCCGGCCATAGGCGATGATGAAAACTACCTGCAATCCATCGCTTTTTCGGCTGACAACTGGCAAAAAATCCGCCTTTTGGCCAATGGCGAAGAAATGCGCCACCTTTGGGATTTCTATTCATTCCCGTCAGCCAATAGCAATAGAAGCGAAAGAACTTATCGGGAGTTGACCTTTTTGGGCTACGGCATAGACGACCCGAAATACAGCGACTACGGGCAGGAAGACTTGAGCGGAAAAGCCATCATCATACTGGATGGCGAGCCGATGAATCAAAAAGGGGAATCCTTGTTGACCGACTCTACGGCAAAATCAGAATGGTCTTACGACTGGCGCATGAAAATGCAAACCGCCAAAGCGAAAGGGGTGGAGCTGGTCATTGTCATTGACGGCAATTTCAAGGAAAATGTAGCCGACGCCCGCAAGCAGATCATCAGTACCAATCTGGAACTCGGTGCTGGCGAAATGCCGGAAGAAAACTTTGCCAATCACCTGTTCATCACTACCAAACTGGCCAAAGATCTGATGGGCAATGCCTATGAAGATGTCGTGAAAGCCCGCAAAAAAATTGAGAAGAAAGGCAAAAGCAAAGCACTGAGTTTTCCCTGCCAATTGGCACTGACCCAGGAAAAATATAGCCGGCGCATTTTAGGCGAAAACGTATTGGGCTATGTAGAAGGCACCGATGCCCAACTCAAAGAGGAATTGCTCATCGTTACGGCGCACTACGATCACCTTGGTAAACAAGGCGGTGCTATTTACCACGGCGCGGATGACAACGCTTCGGGCACAGCCACAGTACTGGAAATTGCCGAAGCATTTGTGGAAGCCAAAAAGGCAGGCATGGGGCCTCGTCGAAGTGTGCTGTTTTTATTGGTGTCGGGAGAAGAAAAAGGCTTGTTGGGGTCGGAATATTACGTCAATAACCCCGTATTTCCGCTGGAAAACACCATTGCCAACGTGAATGTGGACATGGTGGGCCGCACGGATGAAAAGCATGCCGATAACCCCAACTATATTTATGTGATCGGCTCCAATCGGTTGAGTACCGAATTGCACGACATCAACGAAAGGGCCAACACGCAATACACCCAACTGGAACTGGACTATACTTATAATGCCGAGGACGACCCCAATCGCTATTACTACCGCTCCGACCACTATAATTTTGCCGAAAGGGGGATTCCTGCCATTTTTTACTTCAGTGGGACCCATGAAGATTACCACCGCCCTACGGACACAGCGGATAAAATTATGCTGGAAAAAGTGAAGCGCATAGGCGATCTGGTATTTTACACTTGCTGGGAGCTGGCCAATCGGGACGAGCGCATCAAAGTGGATGTAAAATAGGCACAAAAAAAAAGGGTAGAAAGCCGAAAATCGGTTATTTCTACCCAAGTAGTGAGTTAAGGGCCAGTTCTACCCCCCAAAATGAACCGGCCCGCTCACTCCTTCAGCGTTTAATACGCTAAGTTCTTGTTCCCACGAAAGACAAGAAGTGTATTTTTCTCTAAAGTGTAAACGATTGCCCTTTTTGCAGGCAATACAAATCAGTGGCAGGAAAGGCTATAAACGAAAAGCCTTTACAACCAATTCAAATAGACTTGGTATGCAGAAAAGACAACTCAGCTACGAACTGAGACTCCCAAGAATTGGGATAATGTTTTTTTTAACCTCTTTAAGCTCTTTCTTGTAGTATCTGGAGTGATACCTTAAATTCCGGCTACAAATTTACGAATTTCTTACCGGATTTTCAAAGCCACCCTGTTTTTTTCCTCTCTTTGATCACTTTATGACCGATTGCTTGCCGAAAACGGCACATCAAACAGCCCATGCAGCGTCAATTTGTCAGATTTTACGCAATGGCACAGCATTTGTTTCACTTTAGTTGCATTTTTTTTTCACTAAAGAAATTTTTTAAAAAATAGGCTTATGCAGAAAGGCAATATCTCTGTACAAACCGAGAATATATTTCCCATCATTAAGAAATTCCTGTATTCCGATCAGGAAATATTCCTCCGCGAGCTGATCTCCAATGCCGTGGATGCCACCACCAAACTGAGAACGCTGGCTTCCAAAGGCGAGGTGAAAGGCGATATTGGCACACCCATGATAGAGGTGCTGCTCGACGAAGAGGCCAAAACATTGACCGTGCGCGATCAAGGCATCGGGATGAGCGAGGAAGAAGTCAAGAAATACCTGAACCAGGTGGCTTTTTCCAGCGCAGCGGAATTTTTGGAAAAACACAAAGACGATGCCAACATCATCGGCCATTTTGGTTTGGGCTTTTATTCTGCCTTCATGGTGGCCACTAAGGTGGAGGTGCGTACCAAATCCTATCAAGAAGACAGCACGGGTGTGACCTGGATTTGCGAAGGCGAACCAGAATACTTGATTGAAGCAAACGAGAAGCAGGAGAGGGGTACCGATGTGATCCTGCACATCAGCGAGGACAGCAAGGAGTTTTTGGACAAGCACCGCATCGAGCAGTTGCTGGAAAAGTACTGCAAATTCCTGCCTGTACCCATCAAGTTTGGTACCCGCACCGAATATGAAACAGAAGGCGAAGGCGAAGAGGAGAAAGAGATCAGCAAAGAAGTGGACAACATCATCAATGAGGTAGCGCCGATCTGGAAAAAGCAGCCTGCCGACCTCAACGATGAAGATTATAAGTCGTTTTACAACAAATTGTATCCATTCAGCACGGCGCCCATGTTTTGGATACACCTCAACATTGACTACCCCTTCAACCTCACCGGTATTTTGTACTTTCCCAAGCTGGGCAACAACTTTGAGTTACAAAAGAACAAAATACAGCTTTACAGCAACCAAGTGTATGTGACCGATGATGTGAAGGAAATCGTGCCTGAGTTTTTGACCCTGCTGCATGGGGTGATTGATTCGCCCGATATTCCGCTCAATGTATCGCGCAGTTACCTGCAAAGCGACAGCAACGTGCGTAAAATTACCGGCTACATCACCAAAAAGGTAGCTGACAAGCTGGCTGATTTGTTCAAAAAAGACCGCGAGGGTTATGAGCAAAAATGGAACGACCTCGGCGTATTTGTCAAATACGGGATGATCTCCGATGAGAAGTTCTATGAAAAGGGGCTGCAATTTGCCTTGCTGAAAAATACGGAGGGCAAATACGCGACCATTGAAGCCTACAAAGAGCAGGTGAAGACCCTGCAAATGGACAAACACAACAAGATCATCTTCCTCTATACCCACGATGCGCAGGGGCAGGATAGCTATGTGGCTGCCGCCAAAAGCCGGGGCTACGACGTGCTAGAATTCGACAACGTGATCGATAACCACTTCATCCAGAATCTGGAATACAAACTGGGCGATGTCACCTTCGTACGGGTGGATTCTGATACGGTGGACAAGCTGGTGCAAAAAGAAGACCAACAAGAATCCGTCCTTTCAGAAGATCAGGTGAAACTGGTCAAGGAGGTTTTTGAGAAATTGGTCAGCGGGCCGGGTGCTTCGGTAGCCACCAATGCCCTATCACCAGAAGATGCACCGGTGATGATTACCCGCCCGGAATTTATGCGCCGCATGAAGGAAATGCAGTCGCTACAAGGAATGAACTTCGGCGATTTCCCGGATTCCTACAACGTCGTCGTAAATACCAACCACCCGCTCATCGCGGATAAGCTCCTATCGGAAAAAGACGAGGCAACACAGTCAGAACTGGCCAATTATCTCTTCAATCTGGCTCGTCTCAATCAGAATATGCTGAAGGGGGCGGAGTTGAGCGCGTTTATCCAGAAGAGTTTGGGCTTTTTGAAATAGGCCAATTCTGCCAAAAGCGGCTATAAAAACCAGGTTTTGGAAAGGAATCGAATCATTTTCTTCCAAAACCTGGTTTTTTTTCTATTTTTGGAAAAAAATAGCACCATGCGCGTTATTGGCAGGCAGGCTGAAAAAGCTAAACTGGAAGAAATACGGAAAAGAAAAGAGGCTTCATTTGTGGCCATTTACGGCAGGAGGCGGGTAGGCAAAACCTTTCTGGTCAAAGAATTTTTCAACCACCAGTTCACTTTTTATACCACGGGGCTGGCCAAAGGCAATACCAAAACCCAATTGGTTAACTTCGGCATTGCTATCAATAATGCTTTTCTGACCAATCACCCTACTCCGAAAGACTGGTTGTCAGCTTTTGCATTACTCCAAACAGAACTCTCGAACAAGGAGGGCGAGCGTCTTATATTCCTTGATGAATTGCCCTGGATGGACACGAAAAAATCCGGCTTTCTCATGGGATTGGAATACTTCTGGAACAGTTGGGCCAGTGCGCAGCGAAACCTGATCCTGATCGTATGTGGTTCGGCTGCTTCGTGGATGATCAATCAACTGATTCGGAACACGGAGGGCTTGTATGGACGGGTCACACATCGCATGAAAATAGAGCCTTTTACCTTGAGTGAAGTAGAGGAATACCTCCAGTCGCGGAACATCTTGCTCGACCGTTACCAGATTGTCCAGTTGTATATGGTCATGGGGGGCATTCCGTATTATCTGGAGCAGGTGAGAAAAGGCCTGAGTGCCAGCCAAAATATAGAGGCTATCTGCTTTGAAGACAGCGGGCTGCTCCGCTCGGAGTTTCGTTTCATATTTTCCTCCCTATTCAGCCAGGCTGAAAAACACGAACGCTTGTTGCGAACGGTTTATGAGTTAGGGGCACGTGCGACCCGCGAGCGCCTCATCCAGCAAAGTGGGCTGGCATCCAGTGGGGACTTATCCAACAAATTGGCCGAACTTGAAGAAAGCGGCTTTTTGAAATCTTACATCCCCTTCGGCAAAGCCAGAAACAAAAAGATATACTTCGTATCTGATTACTATACCCTGTTTTACTTGCGTTTTATAGAGCAATCGGGTAGCTATGAACCGGGCAAATGGCTCAGCCGTATAGACGATCCCGCTGTTCAGGTATGGGCAGGATTGGCCTTTGAGCAAGTCTGTTGGGATCACCTGACCAATATCAAAAAAGGGTTGAAGATTTTAGGAGTTTACACCGAAACAAGCCCCTGGCAGTTAAAAGGCGAAAGCGAGGTCGAAGGGGCACAGGTGGATTTGGTGATAGACCGAAAAGATAGGGTCATCAATTTGTTGGAAATTAAGTTTTCTGTTCATCCCTTCGAGATCACCAAAGCCTATGACCTCAAACTGCGAAACAAAGTGGCAGCTTTCAAACAAGCCACGGCGACTACCAAATCCGTTTTTCTGGTGATGTTGACAACCTTCGGTCTGCTTGACAATCCATACGCCCGTTCGGTGGTGCAAAGTGAGCTGACGCTGGAGGATCTTTTTCAGTAAGCAATACCGTTCTTTGACAATTTTGTGGGAAAAGACTTAATGAAAATCACAAGAATTGTCAAAGAACCAAAACTAAAAGTACAAAGTGTTGGTGTAATTTTGACCCACACCGACACTTGTCGTACAGCTAACTAATACGTAGTTTCCTTACATGAAAAACACCGCCCTATTGCCCATTTACACCCGTATAGAAAAAGAACCAGTTACCCTTTGTGCAGCACTGGAAGCTGCGGTATTCGATTTCCCTTTTTTTCAAGAGGGGGTAGGGCTACTGCGGAAAACATTAGCTACTGCGGAAAATTATACGCTCGAAAGCTGCCCGGATATTCAGGAGCAAGACTTGCTGGACATCAAAGGATTTATCTTTCACACGTCACATTGCGGCTCCACCTTGCTGGCCAGGATGCTCAACCAGTCCAAGCAGTTGCGGGTGGTATCAGAGACAGAGGCCATCAATGGCTTGCTGTTAGCCTATGTGTTGTATGATCTGCCGCGTCCTAAAGTGCTGTCGCATTTGAAGGGGATACTGGAGGCGTATCGCCAGCCCATCCAAGGCGAGCACCACCTTGTTTTTAAACTTACTTCCTGGAATGTATTTTTCATTGATTTGTTTCAAGAACTGTACCCGCAAACACCCTGGCTTTATGTGGATCGGGATCAGGAAGCAACGCTTCAGTCGCTGTTGCAATCGGGCAATGGATTTGTGCAATGGTGGGATCATCCGGTTGATGAATTGAGGCGGCATTTTGTTGGAGCTGGCAAAACCTATGTCAATAAAGCGGCTTTTTTGAAAGACATGCTTGAAAAACACCGACAGCACGCCCATGCGCGGTGCAATGAGCAGGCTTGTTTCATCGAATACCCGGAATTTATCCAGCAGTTTGAGGCCATTACCAGGCATTTCGGATTGCGCTTTGAGCCGGATGAACTGCTTTTGGCTCAAGGGGTAACGGCTTTCGACTCAAAAAACCAGAAAGTGCTGCGGGTGTAAAAGAATGAAACAGAAAAATTGGGGACAAAGTCAGCTAAAAATTTTAGGAAAGGTTTTATTTTCGAGCCTCCACCATGAAGCCTTCACGACAAAACGAAAGTATCAAGTACGATGACCAACTCAGCGACAAGACCATTTATCTTTGCGGATACCAAGAAACACTACGAAATTTTAGACGGCCTGCGTGGCGTGGCTTCCATCGTGGTGGTCTTTTTCCATATTTTTGAGATCTATTCCGGGGGCGATCACACCAAACAAATCCTCAACCATGGTTATCTGGCCGTTGATTTCTTTTTCCTGCTGTCCGGCTTTGTCATCGCCCATGCCTACGACAACCGTTGGAACAAAATGTCTTTGAAGCACTTTTTTACCCGGCGCCTGATCCGCCTGCATCCGATGATCATAGCCGGGATAACCCTGGGCGCAGTGTGTTTTTACTTCAGCGCCTCGCCGATTTTATTTCCCAACATCAGCAGTACGCCACTGTGGCAAGTGCTGCTGACCATGCTCCTGGGTTACTTTTTGATTCCCATCCCGGTTTCGATGGAAATTAGGGGTTGGACGGAAATGTATCCGCTGAATGGTCCGGTTTGGACGCTCTTTTTTGAATACATTGCCAATATTTTGTATGCTTTGTTTTTGCGGAAAACATCCAACACCGTACTTTCCATATTGGTGGTGATCGCGGGGATCGCTTTGGCTCATTATGCCATTACCGGGCCTACTGGCGACTTGATTGGGGGCTGGGCCATTACGCCTGAGCAATTGCGGGTGGGTTTTACGCGGCTGCTTTATCCATTCTTAGCCGGGCTTTTGTTGCATCGATTTTTTAAACCGATCTCCGTCAAAAACGCTTTTTTTTGGTGTAGCGCATTGCTGGTCGTCCTGCTTTGTATCCCCCGTGTAGGCGGCTCAGAACACCTGTGGATGAATGGCATATACGATGCCTTTGTGGTGATATGCTGCTTTCCACTTATTGTCTTTCTGGGGGCAAGCGGGGAAGTAAAGGGGCGTTTTGCTACCAAACTCTGCCGGTTTTTAGGGGATATTTCCTACCCTATATACCTGCTGCATTTTCCACTGACCTATATTTTCTATGCCTGGGTGGTCAACAACCAGATTCCAATGAGCGAGGCATTGCCCGCTGGCGTGTTGGTATTATTGGTCTCTATCGGTTTGTCTTATGCCTGTTTGAAGGTTTACGATATTCCGGTCAGAAGATGGCTGGCCAAAAAGTGGCTGGAAAAAGGCTAGTGCAGGTACGAAGCTCCATTCAAATCGAGTACACACCCCGTGCTAAAGGCCGCTTCGGGGCTAGCCAGGAAAAGTACTGCATGAGCAACATCTTGTACCGTTGCTACCCGATTCAGCGGACTTTGGGCGCGCACAGCATCGCCTGCTGCACCCTGCAAGTGAGGGCGAGCCATTGCCGTTTCGATGAATCCCGGCGCTACAGCATGTACCGTTATACCATAGCTGCCCAATGCTTGCGCCATGCTTTGACTCATGGCATGTAAGCCCGCTTTGGAAGCCCCATAACCGGGCTGCCCTGGTTCGCCCCGATACCCGCCGCGACTGCC
Source organism: uncultured Saprospirales bacterium (assembly GCA_937864265.1). Classification (GTDB taxonomy): domain Bacteria; phylum Bacteroidota; class Bacteroidia; order Chitinophagales; family Saprospiraceae; genus CALMIR01. Next base: position 43,569 of record CALMIR010000175.1, read on the forward strand.
GATGTTGATGATTTTACCGTGACCTTGCTGTCGCATGTATTCCGCTGCGGTATAGGCACAAGTGGCCGCGGCAGTGAGGTTGACGGCCAGTGTGCGCTGCCATAAAGTAAGCCATTCATCAAAGGGCAATTGATCCATGGCATGAGGCAAGAAAATCCCCGCGTTATTCACCAGTATATCCAACCCTCCCAGGGATGTATGGGCCTCTTGTACCAGCAGGTGGGCGCTGTGGGGGTCTTCCAGATTGGCTTGAAGGCAAAGATGGCCATTGCCTGGCATTTCCTCAAGTGTTCGATGAGCAGCATTCTCATCTTGGTGATAATGGATGACTACTTTTGCTCCTGCGGCGGCAAAAGCGAGCGCACAGGCTCGGCCAACGCCCCGCGAGCTGCCGGTAATCAATACACGCTGTCCGGAAAATGCTGTATTTGGCATGGTGATGGTTGATTTTGATGGGCGTAAAATGCAGTATTTGCTGGTAATAAACAATATGCTTTGCGCAAAACCAAGCTAAAAATATTTTCTATCTTCACCGGGTGAAAAAAATACTCCAGTCATTTAGCCAACCCTTTCCGGAAAGCGATTCTTTCCCGGATATGCTGCGCAGCTGCGCCGTAATTGGTTTTTTCATTACCTTTTTTCTTTATGCTTTCCGTCCTTTTGGCTTGGATACTTATCCCGGAAATTTAGGACTACTTACCCTGGGTTTTGGGTTCATCGCAGCAGGTATGGGGCTGGGACTCGATTTAGTGGTTCGTTATGTGTTAGGGCAGCGCAAGGATGTACCTTCCTGGACCTTGGGCAAATGGGTGTTGCAGGTTATGGTACTAGTCCTTTGCATAGGAGTTGCCAACTATTTGTACATAGGCTTGGTATCCGATAATGCGTGGCGCAGTTGGCAGGCTTTGGGTATCATGCTCCGCAATACCTTTTTGATTGGTATATTTCCGACGCTTATTCTGGGTTTTTGGGTGCAAATGAATGCGCTGCGCAAAAATGTACACGAGGCTCAAAAGCTACAGGATGCTATGCATGAACATCCCCAAAACGAAGCGGCTATTGAATTGTCTTCCCCAAGTGATAGCACAACCCTGACTTTGCTCGTTTCCGAAATATATTATGCGGAGGCCATGCAAAATTATGTTGCCATCCATCATGGGCGGGATGGTAAAATGGAACGAAGCCTTTTTCGAAGCACCATCCAAGCCCTCGCAGAACAGTTTGACCAAACACCCATCATCCGATGCCATCGCTCCTATTTGGTCAACACCGATTTCATCGAGCAGGTCAATGGAAATGCCCAGGGCTTGCGCCTAAAAATGCGCCATCTCGCCGATGTAGAAATACCCGTTTCGCGCAGCTATATCCGACTGTTAAGAGCAATACTGGCCTGAGCCATCCCATCCCTTTGTCATCCATCACATAAAGCTTGACATTCGCCCCAGCGCTTTGTCATCCATCCCTTTTGCCAGCGGCGCACGGCGCTTGCACTTACTTTTGTGGTATCGGAAAAAGTATTCCGAATCACCCGACTGTTTATTTCGTCACACTAAAATTGTACCTATCATGGATTTGATTGAAAAGATCATGCTTCCCCCGCACATCGTTGCCGGATTTTTGAGCATAGCGCTGTTTTGGTTGCCCGCATTTACCCGAAAGGGTGGGATCAGCCACATTCGAATGGGTAAATTATACATCTTTTTCATGTGGATCGTAGTCGTTACGGCAGCCTTGATGTGTTTGGAGAATGTATGGTATGGCTTTTATGCTGGGGGTAGTTTTTTGGGCTTTTTAGCCTTAATCACGGCCAGCCCACTGTGGCGGGGGATTGCTATTTTGCGCAACAAAAAAGCCATTACACCCAAATATCGCCGCATAAACTTGACTTTGGAGCTTGCCATATTTCTCTTTGGCGCGGCCTTGCTGGTGGCAGGTATTCTTTTGCAAAGCGACTCCACCGCCATTTTGATGATGGTATTTGGGGGCTTGGGTATTAGCAACGCTGGGCGTCTGTGGCGTATGATCCGTCGGCCATCACAGCAGTCTGATTGGCTTATACAGCACATGAAGGACATGATCGCATCCGGGATAGCGGCTTACACCGCCTTCTTCGCTTTTGGCGGGCGTACGCTACTAGGCGAAATTTTTACTGACAACTGGATGGTGATTCCCTGGATGGCACCCACTGTCATCGGCATTACCAGCATGCGCTTGTTGGAAAAAGCGTATCGAAGAAAGCGGCAGAGCAAAGAAACACTTCCCGTCGGCCAAATAGCTGTAACAGCGGCTGCAGGAAAACCAGAAACTAGGCGCCCGAAACCACAAACGCTTCCCATTCCTTAGCCAATTCGCCCTTCATCACGCGGGGAAATTTATTCTGGCCGCCCAATTTGCCTTTGTGTGCTTGCCAATTATAAAAAGTAGCGATGGGCAGTAGTTGTACCTGAATACCCAGGACAGCTTTGCGCTCTATGCGGTAATCGTCGTTGATTTGTTTAAGGCGTTCATCCAAAACGGTTTTTACCCGATCGGCATCGGCTGGTTCTTCTACGCCAATGTACCATTTGTGGGCAAAAAAATTGCCTTCATGCACGGGTATGACGGTAAATTCCCGGATGCTAAGCCCCAATTCTTCCTCAAGCGCCTGAATGCCGTGGTTCATATTGTCGATGGAAAGGTGCTCACCGCAGATGCTCAAGAAATGCTTCGTACGGCCCGTAATGATGATTTCGTTGCGTTCTTTATCCAAAAAGCGCACGGTATCGCCAATCAGGTAACGCCAGGCACCGGCGCAGGTCGTGATCAGCAGCGCATAGTCCCGATTTTCTTCCACCTGATCGATGGTAAAAGATTTGGGTGTGCCGATAATATGGCCGTCATCATCGAAATTTTCTTCCGTGAAGGGGATGAATTCATAAAAAATGCCCACATTGAGTACTACCCGCATGGCTCTGGTCTCTGGACGAGCCTGATAGGCGATAAAACCTTCAGAGGCCAGATAAGAGTCCATGTAGATGATCGGTCGGGCAAGGAGCTTTTCAAAGCCTTTTTTATAAGGCTCAAAAGCGATGCCACCGTGAACGCAAACGCTCAGGTTCGGCCAAATGTCGTGTATGGTATCCACCTGATGGTACTCAATGACGCGCTCCATCATCAGTTGCAGCCAGGAAGGAATACCAACCAGAAACCCAATGTCCCATTCCGGTGCTTTTTTGGCAATCTCTGAGATTTTAGAATCCCAATCGTTGATACGGGCAATTTTCGTACCGGGCTTATAATAAGGGCGCAACCAAAAAGGCGGCTTGCTGGCGTTGATACCGCTGAGGTCGCCCATGAAGTAGCCTTTCTGGTGTTGTAAATCGCTGCTGCCGCCCAGCATGAGCATGGGCTTGGTGTATAATTCCGGGTCAATATCGAAATTGTTCAGCGCAATGAACATTTTCAAACCAGCACGGCGCATGGAGCGCAGCATGTCATCCGTTACGGGGATATGCTTGCTGGGTGCACCAGATGTACCCGAGCTGAGCGCAAAATGGCGGACGTAGCCTTTCCAGGTGACATTTTCCACATGATTGAGGCTCATGTGCCACCAGCGATCGTGAATGAGGTCGTAATCGTGGATGGGGACAGTTTGCTTAAAATCGGAAATCAGGCGGGGGGATTTGAGCAAGTCTTTGAAGTTGTAGTACTGGCCAAAGGCGGTATGACTGGCTTTGCGAATGAGCCGCCTTAAAGTTCTGTGTTGCGACTGGCCAGGTGCAACTGGCCGCTGATCCAAAATATTACCTACACTTAAGCTTTTCTTAATCAGGTTTCCCAAAAGCGGCATAATATGCGGGTTTGGCGATTTATATAATGAAATAACGTACAAAAATAGGTCTTTTGTGTAAACCATGTGTAAACAAAACGGTTCAATGCTTGGCCGTTGCCTCAAATGAGGCATTGAGACGGTTTCAAAAGAAATGTGCAACACCTGAATCAGGCATTGCACATTTCAACACGGCGTTTTCGCCAGAAAAAAGGAAGTCGCCAGCCTAACTCTTCTCATTGCGTCCTAATACCCATCCTACAACGCCACCTGCTACGGCTGTCACCACCACATTCGCCAATACATCGACCACTAACGCATTCATCGTAGTGACGTTGGATGTGCCAAAAAGCAAAAGATCATAGGAAAGTCCAAGCAGTAAACCAAGTACCGCACCAGCCTTTGCACCAGTCATAAACGTTTTAATGCCTGCCCAGCGCCCAAAAATTACGGCCAATAACAAACCGCTCAATAAATTGGAAAGGGCGATGGCCCACATGACCATCGGCTCTTTAGCGACTCCGGTTGCAGAGCCTGCATTTTTAGCCATGTAATCCGCTAAAAGCATGCCCCAGACCAGCCATCCAAGGAGGAAAAAAGTGACACCACCGGCTAGGGTAGCCACTAATAATTTGTTTGCACTCATTTTTGTTTGTTTTAGTTGGTTAACGTAAATTTTTATACTGCAAAATTAAAAAAATAAATAATATTATTTCATTTTTTTAAAACATTTTGATTTTTCTTTTTGATAAGACTAGACGTGTGGGAAATGGCCATTCGATGGATTTTTTTTTACCTTTGCTGGCATGGAAAAGCAACGCATTTTACTCGTCATATTGGATGGCTGGGGGCATGGGCCACGGCCACAAGCCAGTGCCATTGCACAGGCCAACACCCCTTTTGTGGACAGCCTTTATCGGCAATATCCCAACGCAGAACTGGTTACGTTCGGAGAGGCAGTTGGATTGCCGGAGGGGCAAATGGGCAATTCGGAAGTGGGTCACCTTAATATTGGCGCAGGCCGGGTGGTTTATCAGGAATTGGCCCGCATCAATAAGGCCATACGCGAACGGGAACTGCATCAAAATCCGGTTTTGCTGCAAGCGATGGCTTACGCCAAAAAAGAAGGCAAGGCGCTTCATTTGTTCGGATTGGTATCGGATGGCGGCGTGCATTCTCATTTGAAGCACTTGCTGGCACTCTGCGATATTGCCCGGGAACAGGGGGTGGAAAAAGTGTATATCCACGCCTTCATGGATGGCCGGGATACCTCGCCCAATGGCGGTATCACTTACCTGCGGGAAGTGTTGGATCATATACAAGGTACTTCGGCAAAACTGGCCACCGTGATCGGGCGCTACTACGCTATGGATCGCGACAAGCGTTGGGAACGCACGCGCCTGGCTTATGACCTGATGGTGAATGGACAAGGCGAAAAAACGGGCGATATACTGGCTACTATCCAGCAGCGGTATGATCAGGGCGAGACCGATGAGTTTCTCAAACCAATTGTTTGCATAGATGAAAATGGGCAAACAGCGCCTAGCCTCAGCGCTGGCGACGTGGCCTTGTGTTTTAATTTTCGCACCGACCGCCCACGGCAGATCACAACGGTACTCACCCAGCAGGACATGCCGGATCAGGGCATGACGACCCTCGATTTGTACTACGTGACCATGACCCGCTACGACGATACCTACCGGAATGTACACATCCTGTTCACAAAAGACGACTTGAGCAATACCCTCGGCGAGGTCTTGTCCAATGCAGGGCTTACCCAAACCCGTATTGCGGAAACCGAAAAATATCCTCACGTCACCTTTTTCTTCAACGGTGGCCGGGAAGTACCCTTTGAGGGGGAAAAGCGGATCGTGATTCCCTCACCCAAAGTGGCGACTTATGACCTGCAACCCGAAATGAGCGCGCTGGAAGTGACCGATGCAATTGTAGCGGATATTGTACAAAACACCCCTGATTTTATTTGCCTCAATTATGCCAATACGGATATGGTGGGACATACCGGGGTATTTAGCGCGGCGGTAAAGGCTGCCGAAACGGTAGATGCCTGTCTGCAAAGATTGATCGAAACCGCCCTGGCCCAAGGCTACGAGGCCATCGTCATTGCCGACCACGGCAACTCTGATTGCATGTTCAATGAAGATGGCTCGCCCCATACGGCCCACACGACTAATCCTGTCCCCGTATTTTACATCAGCAAAAAAGCTGCTGGCAAAAGCATCAATCACGGAAAATTAGGCGATATTGCACCCACTATCCTACACCTGATGGGACTTGAAATACCCCCGGAAATGGATGGGCACTTATTAATTCATTGAAGTAAAGAACTGCTTTCCTCTGTTACAAGGGCGTTTAATGCCCTTCGCAACTTATCAGTTCCTCGCATCCTAAAATCCGATAAATATGGCGGCTGAAAACTACGCAGCACTTAGCAAAGAAATGCTGGAGCAAAAGCTGAAGAAAATGACCTCCCTGGCATGGATATTGGGGGGGCTGATGATAGCCTATGCAATGGTTATGCTCTATTTAATGCTCAATGGAAAATGGTCACCTATGAATAATCCGCTCACTATTATCCCCTTTATGCTACTGATTGTCATAGGGTCGGTGGATAGGAACCGCAGGAAAATTCGGGAAGCCTTGCTTGCCAAGTAGTGCTGCATTAATGCAGGCGAAATATTTTTTTATAATAGGTGTTAAAATTATCACCATAACCTTGTTTTATCAAATAGTATAGCTACATTACAGCCACAAAGTCCTGCACAGTATAACCCTTCCTGCCCTGCTATTCTGCTCGGGGCTTGCTATGTCGTATTCTTTCATTACAAAACCAGATAACATGTATTCGATTTCAAAAAACACCCATTTTCTGCCTGTTAAGGGCATGGTGGCGCGATTGAAAAGCCATTGTATGTATGTATGTATGTATGTATGTATGTATGTATGGGCGCGCTCCTGAGTAGTTTTCTGTTGTTTCCGCTGAACAGCAGTGCCCAAAGTTCGCCACGGGCCAAACTAAGCGACTTGAACAATGCACAGTTGAAAGAATTGGCTCAATACATTGAGCAATGGCTTGAAAGAGAAGTTGTAGAACATCATGTTGATTATTTTTTTGCTCAAAATGGAGGAGGTGGCATACACACCACCCGTAACTTCCTCGGCTGGCATCGCAACCACATCCGGCAACTGGAAGATTTTTTGTTAAAACAGCCCAATGGCTCAGCCTATGTACCCCTTCCCGCTTGGGAACCCACGGATGTAAATGGGACTATTCAGCCCATTCCCAATTATTTCAACGGTTGGGATCCTGTAGCCAATCAGCCTTATCTGGATTTTATTGATCCAGATTCAAGAGATATAGTGGATAATTTACTAAGTGGAATCATCGGCCAGCAACCTCCTTTCACATACGATGAATACTTTGATGATACTGCTCCTTTTGTGCCCTATGTATTTGTTGATCCAGCTAATGCCTCAAATTCATATGATATGACCACTATTTGTAATTATCCGGATGTAGGAGATTTCAGCGATTGGTTTGAGACGCACTATCATGCCAGGGGGCATTCGCAGGTTGGCAGAGCCATGCTTTTATCCTCCTCCCCTGGATGTCTTATTTTCTGGCCCTGGCATGCTCAAGTGGACGATCAGTGGCGGCGCTGGGAAGATGAATGCATCGGCAATTACACCATCGTACAGCCAGTTCCAATCACAGGCACAGTCATCTGGGGAGGTATTCAATACATTAAAGGTGAGGTAGTAATAGAGAGCGGTGGCCATTTGACGATTGCTGCGGGGGCAGACTTTAAATTCCGTTCTTCTGTTTATAATAGCTATCGCACCCGAATACATGTCAAGTCGGGCGGAAAATTGACAATAGAAAATGGCGCCCAACTAGATGGAATAGATATATTAGGAACAGGCGGCGGTAATGTGAATACGTCTTTCGAAGATGATACACCTGGAACCCCAGGAACGCTTAAGGGCGTTGTGTATAACACCCATTGGGAAGGCATCACTTTGGAAGATGGCGGAACAGTAGAGATTTTTGGTGGCAAAATTCGCCATGCCAGCACCGCCATTCGCAACGAAGGCGGCGGCGGGCTTATACAGGCTGAGAACGCCACGTTCGAAAACAACCGCCGCGACATAGTTATGGGTAGTTTTAGCAGCTTTAATAAAACCAACAATAGTTCATTTATTGTATGCCGCTTTGTCAACGACGAACCGCTGCGCGATGCAGTTTGGTTATCTGGCCTGATTGGCGAACACCACCACCATCAAACTTACAACACTCAACCTAAATTCGGGCCATTCCCTGAGAATCACGTTGAAATATACAGCCTCAAGGGACTGAGTTTCAAATCGTGCGGCTTTGAAAGCAACTTCAGCAGCGATGGCACCAATACCCGCCGCAGCCGGGGCATTTATAGCCTGGCCTCCGGTTTTGAGTGCGACAATACCAGCTTCAATGGACTGGACGAGGGCATCAATGCTTCTACCTTTTTTGAGTGGAATCCCAGCAATTTTCCCCGCATCAGCCACTGCGATTTCGACAACAACAACAAAGGCATCGTCCTGATTTCTGCCGAAATGGCGGAAATCGAAAATTGCAATTTCCGTATTCCGGCCCAGAGTACCAATTCCGATACGCCACCCCTTGGCATTGCCATCAATGCGGGGTCGGGCTTCGAAATACAAGGCAACGACTTTCGAACCGACGGCAGCAGCATCGGTGCCGACAACCTCGGTATATGGGTGCGCAATTCCTGCCAAATACGCCCCAACTGGATATTCGACAATACCTTTGCCAACATCCGCTACGGCGTACAAACCGAAGCTGCCAACCCCAAACTCCAAATACGCTGCAACGGCTTCGAGGGCTTTGGCAATGAAAGCCGCTACGCCATCGCTGTCGCTTCCGGTGAATTGGAAAATCAGGGCAACTGTTTTATTTTCCCAGCCGGAAACACCTGGAACCACAATACCTGCCCCCTGGTGGAAAGCCAACTGTACAAGGCCGCTGACGCCCTGCCTTTTGAGTATGATGCGCATTCGGATAGGTTGCCAAACGTAGATTGTACAAGTGGAGGAATTAATATAAGCGATTGCGAATATCCCTATAGTGATGCTCCTTGCGAAGAGCAAGAACTCTTCTTGGCCAAAACCGAAGCCCAAAGAGAGACCCGTATAACGGCTTTGAGCAATACCATCAATGGCCTGGGCAATGGCCCGCAGCGGGAAAGCCTGGAGCAAGAGCGGCTTACAGAAGTATATAAAGGCATGGCAAGCCGCCTAGCCGACAACCAGCCAAGCACGGCCTACCAGTACCTGAGCCAGAAAGAACAACAGGGCGTAGCCATACACAAAGGCGATTTGGCCAGCTTGGCCATGGAAGCCGCCAATTTTCAGGCTGCTTTCACCCACATCAATCAAATGGACAATGCCGACCCCGACAAAAATTACTTGCGCCTGGTTTTTCAGGTGAAAACACAGGGTCGGGGCTTGGGGCAACTGACCCAAAACGAGAAGGACGAAATCAAAGGGCATACTTCTGGTGGTGACCCGGGCACCTGCGGCGCACCCTACCCGGAGTACCTGGAATTCAAAGAGGAAAATCCGGATGCAGAGCCGCCGCTCATCATTGCAACCATTGAAGAGGAGCCGCAGGGTCTAAGTGTGCCGAACGAAGGAACGACTACTGCGGCTGTACCAAGAACAAACGACTGGAGCGTATATCCCAATCCGAGCAATGGCCTTGTACATGTAGAATGGCCTGGAAGCGAATGGGCAGAGCTTCGATTGTATGCGCTTACCGGCCAAGAACTGTGGCGGGGAGTATATGAAGCAGGCATGACGCTGGATGTGCAGCATTATCCTGCCGGCTTATACTTGCTGCGTTTGCAATGGAAAGCAGGCGTATTGTCAAAGAGCATTCTCCTCAATCATTAATCAAAAAGACGGCAGGCTACTTCTCTGAACAATGAAGCAGCCTGCCACTTATAAAAAACGAATGATGAAGAAAAAAAAGAACATACTGCTGGTATGGATGATGCTCATAACAGGTGAAACAGGGTTACTCTGCCAAACCACGCTGTTCAATAAGTCGTATGATTATCATAGCCATTTGGAGACAATGGAAGCAGCGATTGAATATAAGAATGGCTATTTTGCAATAATGAGGACAGCGAACGCGCCAGATGAATGTAAGCGTATTATAGTCATGTATCTTAATTTACAAGGAGACACTATTTGGACTCGAACACATTACATAGACCAAACAGCAGTTTGGCTAACAGAAGGTCTTATTACAAAAACATTAGACGGGGGTTTTGTAGTAGCAGGAGTAATAAGTACACCAAACACAGAATATGATAATGGCGTATTGATAAAATTTAGTGCTACAGGGGGGATTATCTGGCAAAAGGAATATGGAGGGGGAGATAATGACTATTTTGCCAGCTACAAAAAGACCCCCGACGGCGGTTACATATTAGGCGGAGCGAGCCGCAGCATAGACCCCCAGGGCGACTTTTACCTGGTAAAGACGGACAGCGAAGGAGAGGTAGAATGGGAGAGTCACATAGGTGGTCCCGGGTACCATTCGGGCTATGCGGTGGACTACACGGCCGATGGGGGCTATGTGATATCGGGCAGAGCAGGTGTACCGCCCTTCAACATAGATATAGCGGTAGCGAAGTGCGATGCCAATGGTGAGCAGTTGTGGAGCCGCACCTACGGCGGGCCGTTTAATAATGATTCGCCACATAAAGTAAAGGTACTTTCAGATAACACGATATTGGTATCTGGAGCAATGGGGAATAATCTGGGTGTCACAGAATATAGTATAAATAGTGATGCGTATTTGCTCAAATTAGATCAGGAAGGGGAGGTGATCTGGCAAGAGGTTTATGACAACGCCTGGACAACAATACACGGCTCAGAGCCGCTAGAATTAGCAGATGGCAGTATAGTAGTAACGGGCATACAATACATCAATGAAGACCAGATACATGCCAGCATCAACAAATACGACAGTGCCGGCACCCCCCTATGGTCGCGCTTGTATGCGGGGGAGAACCCCTACGCCGACAACTACCTGTACGGGATCACGAGCACGGAAGATGGTGGATTTCTGGCCATGGGTTCGACCTACGACCCCAACTGGACGAACTTTCAGGAAGGGTGGCTGCTGCGCCTGGACAGCCTGGGCTACACCTGCAATCCGGTAGGTTGCGCGGAGGTGCTCAATACCACGGCAGTGGAGGAGGCCGAAGTGGAAGGGGAGGCCTGGAGCGTGTATCCCAATCCGAGCAATGGCCTTGTACATGTAGAATGGCCTGGAAGCGAATGGGCAGAGCTTCGATTGTATGCGCTTACCGGCCAAGAACTGTGGCGGGGAGTATATGAAGCAGGCATGACGCTGGATGTGCAGCATTATCCTGCCGGCTTATACTTGCTGCGTTTGCAATGGAAAGCAGGCGTATTGTCAAAGAGCATTCTCCTCAATCATTAATCAAAAAGACGGCAGGCTACTTCTCTGAACAATGAAGCAGCCTGCCACTTATAAAAAACGAATGATGAAGAAAAAAAAGAACATACTGCTGGTATGGATGATGCTCATAACAGGTGAAACAGGGTTACTCTGCCAAAC
>CALMIR010000176.1 GCA_937864265.1 uncultured Saprospirales bacterium
ATTCCGTGACGGTCAATTCCGGCCAAAGCGGGGTCATGACTTCTGATACCAGCTTTTTGGTGACAGGGCTGATGCCTGGCGAAGCCGTTGACATACAGCTAGAAATCAGTAGCAATAATGCTTGTCCAGCAATAGGTATTAACCAAACTTGTACGGCAGCACTTTGTCCGGTAATTAATGTTGAAATTTCTGCAACTGACGCTGTTTGTTTAGGTGAGCTTGCTCATGTAGAAATAAATATCGGAGGTGAGGATAGTGGGCCTTATGACCTTGTTTTGTCCATTAATTCAATCAATTCTTTTTTGGAAAGCCTCGAAAATGGTTATTCCGCAGATTTACTCCTAAGTGAAAATACGACTTTTGAAATTTTAAGCCTCAGCAATAGCCAAGCACCTGGCTGTATGATACCGTTGCCGACTCCAGTACAAACCTTGGTCAGTACACCAGTTACCGCTGGTAATGGAGTTTTGCCGCTATCGTTTTGCAGCCGTACGGATACCTTAGTGGAGTTGTTTGACTTATTGTTGGGGGAAGATGCTGGAGGAGCGTGGACTTATATTTCGGGGCCTGCCTTAGGAGTTAACGCCTTGACTGGGTCGCTATTTTCGCCCCTATCTCAAGCGCCGGGTGTGTATCAGTTTTCCTATGAAATTACCGCTGCTGCTCCCTGCCCTAGTGACGAAGCGGCTGTTTTGGTTGAAATGTTGGAACGCCCATTTGCGGATGCTGGCGCTGACCAAACCCTGAGTTGCTTATTCAATGAGGCAACTTTAGGCGGAAATGGGACAAGTACTGGACCTAATTTTACGTACAGTTGGCAAACCTCTAGTGGTCATTTTAGCAGTGCGACCAATACAGCCCTGGTAGATGTCGATGCAGCTGGGCTTTATACCTTGCTGGTGGAAAATACCAGTAACGGTTGCCAAGACAGCGATGAAGTGGCTGTGGATAGCGATATTTCCATTCCTACTGCTGCATTCAGTATTACGCCGATTACCTGTTTTGCTGCTAACGATGGAGCCATTCGCATCGATTCTATTCAAGGCGGCAATGCACCCTATGAGATTCTGTTCAATGGCGATGTTTTTAGCAGCGCTTTATTCCCTATGCTAGAGCCAGGTCAATACCCGATTACAATAATTGATGCGGCAGGCTGCCAATCGGCCTATACTTTTGACCTGAGCGAACCCGATGAAATGCAGGTGGTGCTATTGGCGTTGTTTCCCGGCGAAGACAACGAAGTAGAACTGGGCGACAGCCTTTTGCTGGAAATTTTGGTCAATCGCCCGGAGGAGGCCATACAACAGGTTATCTGGCAGCCAGCCGACTTGGGTTGTGATACTTGTCTTTCTGCCGTTTTATATCCATCGCAAAGTGGCCTGTTATCGGTAGAAGTGATCGACCTCAATGGTTGCTCCGACAGCGACCAAATCCAATATTTTTTGCGTAAAGATCGCAATATTTATGTGCCCAATATTTTTTCGCCTAATGGTGATGGCGCTAACGATGTATTCCTGGTTTTTGCTGGAAAAGAAGTGCGCCAAATCAATCGTTTTCAGGTGTTTTCCCGTTGGGGAGAGATGGTACACGAAAGCTATAATTTCTTACCCAATGACCCGCGATTTGGTTGGGACGGCCACTATCGCGGGGAATTGATGAACGCTGCGGTTTTTGTTTGGTACGCAGAAGTGGAATTGGTAGATGGAAAAATCGTTTTGCTGAAAGGGGATGTAACTTTGTTGAAATAGTTTTCAAACAGGGCTAAAGCTGAGTTTAGTTTCTGGTTCCTAGTTTCAAGGCTAGAACTTGAAACAAAGCCTAGCTTCCGCCACGCTTGAAACTTGAAACTAGAAACTCCGCCTAGCATTTTGGCTCGACTTGATACCATCACTCCTTTACAAAACTACCACAGTACCACAAACGGCCTTCTCGATACAAGCACAGCCGATACCAACCGGATGAAAAGGCAGCCATATCAATTTGCTCCACCTGCTGAGGTAATGAGGTCAGGTGTTTTGTCAGAATCACTTGTCCCAGCGCATTAAAAATGCGTAAATCCATTTGCGGCCAGTCGTTGGCTTCACCAACGAATGACAAATACACGGCCTCGGTGACCGGATTTGGGAATAAGTTGACCCGCTGAGGTGCCGATGTAACACTGGTGCTCACTATTGTAGTAGTGGCAATCGCCGCACAATTTTGACTATCCGTAACAGTTACCTGATATTGTCCAGGTTCCAAATTATAGACAAGCGCATCCGTTTCCCCAGTATTCCATAAGTAGGAATATCCAGGAGTTCCGCCACTGGGTATGGCCCAGATGGAACCTATTTCATCCGGTGGATTGGGAGGCGTTACCTCCATCGTCACATCCAATGCTTCTGGTTCATACAACGGGAAGAAATAACTTTTTGCACACCAATTGGCATCCGTCAGCAGCAATTGGTAAGTTCCGCCAGACAATTCCTCAGCTTCAGCTCCCGCAAATGGTAAAATTTGCATCATATCGTTGTACCATTCATAGACGTAAGGCATCGTGCCACCGCTGACATTAACAGCAACCCGGCCATCCATCGCTCCAAAACAACTAACCGAATCAATGAAAGAACTCAACACGATGGGGCTTTCCGGTTGGGTGACTTCATAGGGACCCAGCACTTTTTCACAGCCAGCCGCATCTACCAAAAACAAGGTATAGAAATCGGCAGCCAATTCATCAATGTCTTGGGTATTATCTCCATTGCTCCAAAAATACTGGTACGGCATTTGGCCACCCAGTACGGTCAATTGTATGCTTCCATCGTTTTCCCCAAAACAACTGACTGGCGCTATCATAACCAAAGTATCCCGGATGGAAGCAAAACTAGAACCTACCGATACGGTTAACGTCGCCATACAACCCCGCGCGTCCAACACAGTAGCGTAATAGATGCCTGCGGTAAGACCAGTTACATCAGGTAGGGTATCGATGACCTCGGCGTTGCTATTTTCCCAAATATAGGTATAGGGGCTAGTCCCTCCAGTAGTTGTAGTAAATATGGCCCCATTGGCGATGCCCGTACAATTGACCAACTGAACACTATCGCGAATGAAACTCAAGGGGGCAGGCTCTGCAATCACAATCGGCAAAGAAGTGGCATTGCAGCCTGTTGCCAGGTCGGTCACAGTCACCCGATAGGAGCCGGGTGCTAACTGTGTGAGGGTCGTACTGCTTTGCGCGGTGACATTGATACTTCCATTGCTGAAGTGAAACTGATACGGCGCTATACCCCCTGCCACTACGGCGGTCAGCATGCCATCATCGGCCCCATGGCAAGATATGGGTTGAATGAAAAAGGTATCGAGCTGAAAAGGATCGTTGGTTTCTTTGACTTTAAACGAATTGGAAGCCACTTCACATTGGTTGGCATCCAGTACGGTCAGCACATAATCGCCTGGTTCTGGCTGTGCTAAGCAGAGCGTCGTTGAATCATTCGACCATTGGTAAATATAGGGCGCAACGCCGCCATTGACTACTCCGCAGAGTTCATCTACCACCCCACCCTCGCAAATATCGTCCGCTTCCGCCAGCAAGCTTACATCCAACTTTTGAGGCTCGGCAAGTACAAATTGGGTATCGATCGAACAAAAGTTTAGGTCTTCCACTAATAGTCGGTAAGTACCCGCTCCTATGTTATAAATATCGTCCGTAAAGACATTTTCACCCACCCAATTGTAGGTATAAGGCGATACCCCCCCGCGAATATCTACCTCTATAAAGCCCGTGGTATCCCCTTTGCAAGCAATAACGCCCAAGCCTTCCAGTCCGAGTTGAAGCTCGGGTGGGCTTTCTAACAATAGCGTGTCTGAGGTGTAAGTACAGCCGTTTGCGGCCCGTATTTCCAAGGTATAAATACCGTCTGATATGCCGATAAGCGTTTGCAAATGGCTGCCATTGCTCCAGTTAAAAGTGATCGGAGGTACACCTGATTGGATGATATTGACATCGATCACGCCATCATTGCCCTGGTAACAACTTGGCTGAAACACATCAATGCTGACATTGAATACCTGCGGTGCATTTACGGTAACAATCGTATCAAAGAGACAGCCCTCGGCATCTTCTATAGTTACGGCATAGTCGCCTGCTTCTATTTGGTCAATACAACTCAAGGTATCGCCGTTGCTCCATTCAAAATGAAACGGAGCTGATCCATTTCCATTTGGCGTGATACAAGCTTGGCCATTTGACAAGCCAATGCAAGTAGGGGCATCTATATCGAGGTCAAAATCCAGTACCGATATGGCACTGAGTTCTACTTTGAGGGTATCGGGAGGGCATTGATTGGCATCGGTTGCTATAGCGCAGTAGTTGCCTACGGCCAATCCAGTTAGTTCATTGCCATCGCCCAGTACATTCCAAGTGTATTGAAAAGGGGGCGTTCCTCCGCTGGCCACTACCTCTATCACACCATTTTTATCCCCCACACAAAGTGGATTAATCGCCTCCACCAAAGAAAGGGTAATGGGATTCGGCTCTGTCACGGTAAAAGTACGAACAACCGTACACCCATTGAAATCTGTTACTGTTACCCGATAATTTCCGGCTGCCAGATTGATGATAAAAGGGGAATTGCTGCCTGTATTCCAGTTGTATTGGTAGGGCGCTGTGCCACCACTGGCATCCACTAAAATAGCCCCATCCTCCAGACCGTGGCAACTGATATGATCCAGTTGTAAAGTGGCTACTTGTAGGGCCTGCGGCTGTGTGAGCGTTATGGATTCCGTATAAACACAGAGGTTGGCATCGGTCAAAGTCAGGGTGTATGTCCCGGCAGCTAAGTTCATAGGATTAGCAACGGTCATGTTGTTGCTCCACAAATAGCTGTAAGGTGCTGTGCCACCAAAAACCTGGGTGCTAATGCTGCCGTTGTTGCCTCCAAAGCAGGTAGGCGAATTGATGTTGAATTTTACAGAAATCAGCCCTGGTTCTTCCACCACCAATTCATCCAGAATAATCTGACAATCTTCCTCGGAGATGGTCACCGAATAAGTGCCACCCGCCAGATTGCTGATACAAGCGTTAGTCGCGTCATTGCTCCACAAATAAGTAGGATTATTGCCAAAAACATCCAAACATATTTCCCCGTTACTAGCGCCGGCACAGCTCACATGACTGATATCAATGCCTTCTAACGCTGCTCCCGGGCCATTGACTACCACCGATCGCAGGACAAAAGTACAAGCCTCCGGTGAGCTATCGGTAATGGAAATGCGATATGCCCCCTGGGGTAAATTGGCGATAAACAGCGTATCATCCACCCCGTTAGCCATACCAAATACGCCATTGGAACTTTCCCAAGCATAATCGTATGGACTCACTCCATCCAATGGAATGATGGTTATACTTCCATCCATCTCATCACAAGCGCTGACATTAGTGACGATTCGCCTTACAGAATCCACGCTTACCGTTGTGGTTACCAACACGCTATCAATACTTAAACACCCTTCGCTGTCTGTAACTGTTACCTGGTACCAATCCATCACTCCAGCCATATCATTTGCTATTACTTCAATGCTGTTATTGGCTGCCCCTGTGCTCCACAAGTATTGATAAGGTGTTTGTCCTCCTGTGGCTTGTACGCTGATAAGCGCATCACTTTCCCTGCATAAGGAAAAGGACGTCCCTGGTGTGAAGTTTAGCGCAGGGCCTGGACTGACGGAAAACAGCAAATTATTCTCATCCGAACACCCGGCTTCCGTCGTCATTTTGTAGTAATAGGTGGTGTTTTGGAGAGGACTCACCAGGGTAGATGGCAGTTCATTCATTGGGGTGGCGGGGCTTCCGCTGTGGTAACTCAGCATTCCGCCCGTAAAATGAGCATCCATGATTTCTACGCTGGCCAAATCGAATACCTGGCCGGCGCATATTTCTATACTGGCATTGGCACTGATATCCGGCCTGGGATTCACCACAATAATGGCTTCCGCCAAAACAGGTGAACTGCAAAACAAATCGGATTCTTGTGCATAAAATCGGTAAATCAGCGGCTCAGGGCCATTGTTTTCCAAAGGCGTGGGTGGTACAAAGCAAGTGCCAAAACCCACAAAATGCTCAGGCAGCCCATCCGGTGAGGAATACCAAAAAATAAAACCATTATAACCAGGAGTCGCACAAACAATAGCTGTTTCACCAGCGCAAATGGTGTCGTTGACCACCACCGGCGGCGGTAAAATGCCGTCATCGGCATTGCCATTACAGTTTTCATCCAACTCATTGCAGGGTAGCTCCATCGCTACCGGATTGATCATGGGGTTGGCATCATTACAATCGCCTGAAAATGCGGAATAGCCGGCAGGTACCGTTTCCAGACAACTGCGCACATAACTATCGCTGCGGCCATAGCCGTCATTGTCTGCATCTACAAAGTATTGATAGGGTGGAAATCCCAAATCCAGAGATCCATAAAATCGTATTTCATCTAAAGCTATATCGCCTTTGGAACCGCCCTTTTCCTTTCCCGTAAACCGAAATTGTAGCACAGCACCATCCGTGTACTGGCTCAAACCCACATACGCCTTTAGCCACATTGACCCTTTATTCCCACTTCTTGTCCAAATGGTTTGCCAGTTAAACCCGCCATCTTCAGAAACTTCCAGGCTCAACTGCCCAACATCATCTCCGAACATGTGGTAATTAAAGGACAGGTGACAGGTATCCGTCCCCATTTTATTCAATTGAATGCAATTGGAGTACAAATAAGCCGTCTTATTGGGCGCACATATTTCGCTGGAAGTTTCCAGGTAAATGTAATTTCCTCCTCCGCTGACATCATCAGCTGGCCCTGTGCCAAAAGTAGGTGTGCCTCCGGCGTCCACCAACCAGTTGAACTGATTGTCATCCCCGTTGCGCCATATACCATCGAAGCCGCAGTCGGCATCACAAAAGCTAGGGCAGGTGGCTAAATCATCAAAATGCGTATTCAAACTTAGCGGGGCAGGCTGGCAGCCCGTCGTGAGGGAAATCGGACAGCTATTTTCCGAAAGGTTATTACCTGGGCATGCCTTGCGAATATAGACATCGTAAGTTGTTTCACTCATCAAGCCGGTCAATGTGATCGGCGGACAAATGCCAAAAAATATCTGCTCTGTACCTGTACCAGGCATAAAACCCGACGGTCCAAATTCCACAATGGTCGTTCCGCAATAGCCGGAGGGCAACCAAGATATAGTGGCACTGGTTGTATCGATTAGGGTCACAAATGCTTCCTCAATGGGCAGGCAGCTAATGGGTTCAAAAATCAGATTGACGTATTCGAGGGTACCGAGGTCGCCGATGGCATCATCACAAATGATCAATGTCCAAAGTCCGTTGGGATTAGTAAGGCCATCGTTGAAATGGAGCAGGTTTTCTTCTGCAGCATACGCCTGATCGGTAAAAGGTGGTTCTGCTCCCACAATAGACGTGCAACTATTGACAACAAAACGTGTCGGCGCTCCACAATCGGGCATGGCAAAGTCGCCATAGTTGTCATCCCCCCCGCCATTATCGCTGGAAATATCAACTATCAAACCCGAAGGCGATTGGAGGCTAATGTCGAGATCGTTCACCCAGGTATGGTTGATGATCAATTGTATTTCGCGCAAATAAACATTTCCACCCAGCACTGTTCCAGGAGCATTGTTAACATTTACAACAATCTCTTCAGGGTTGGGTACCACGTATTGATTGGGGTCGCAGCCGCCATCCTCTAAGGCGATCCCTAAGCCGCAGCTGGAAGGATTATTAACTACTATGGCCTGAGCTATCCCTTTTTGCCCCCAATTACAGATCACTATCAGTAGTAAGTAGAAAGCGTTGTGTTGCAATTTCCTCATTTGAAGCTAGTTGGGCTGTTTTAGTATTACATACTGTAAAGAACGTAATTCTCAAGCATTTTTTGAAATCCAGTTCTTAAAAATCATACTCTGACTATTTTTCAAAAATAAAATATTAGAATCAATTGCAACGTTAACCATCAGATTGTATGCGCTTTGCCGTCACAGTTACCCTGAAATATCCCTATTCGATTTAGTTTGTACCTACCATTAGTTTATTGGTTATTTTTATTTTTCTGTTTATTTTAAGCGGCATTTGACCATATTTCACCTATTTTACGTCAAAATAGCATCTTTTCATTGAGACTATGCAGAAAAAACATTCGATAATAGCTTGGTTTGCCTTCTTTTTAACCTTCACGGGGCATACTTTATGTGGCCAAAACCCACTTGCTCGGAAAATGAGCAACGCTTCAAGCGACAGCACCACAACCACCTTTTGTAAACCCGGCGTTTCCAATGCTTCCCCTGGAAAAGGCTTGGAAATTCAGCGCGGCATTTCAGGTGAGTTTCGTATAGCACCAGAAGGACGCTTGAGCGATGGCGCCAACACTTCTGAAGTAGAACACATCAGTACCTTCAAGGCCAAATTCAAAATTCCACTCATCAATTCGCCCAAAACCAAAGCACTTTTGGGATATGAATACACCACAGAGACCTACCACTTTGAAGAAATCGGCAAATTACAACCTGAAATTTTCTATAGCCTGGACGACAATCCTCTGCGCTCCAATAAGTACTCTTTTTACATCACCCAAGCCTTGAATCACAAGTATTATTTGGGGCTGCGGTTGCGTACCGCGTTTAATGGCGACTACGATCGCATGATGTCGGGTGATTCTAGGTACCTCAACCTAAGTGGAACAGCCGTTTTGGGGGTCAAACCCCACGACGATAAAGAATGGGGCATTGGTTTGACTTATAACAATGGTTTTTTTCGCACCCTGGTTTTGCCCTTTTTTATTTACAATGAAACGTTCAACGACAAATGGGGCATCGAAACCGTGTTGCCCGTTTCTGTTATGGCGCGATACAATATGAAAGAAAATAGTATGCTGCTTTTTGGTGCGGAACTGCAAACCCAATCCTATGCCCTTGACGTGTTTAGCAACAGCACCATAGCCAATGAAGCGGCACAGCCCTACTATTTTCGCCACGCCGAGGTAGCCGTTCAGGTGGCTTTAGAACAGCATATTCATTCTTGGTTTTGGGTAAGCGCTCAAGCCGGTTACCACATTCCCACCGGCTATCGCTTCCAGGAAGCCAATGGAGCAGAAACGCGCTATCAAATGACAGCAGGCGCCCAACCATTTGCCAAAATTAGCTTATTTTTAAGCCCGCCAAAAAGTTTGTGCGAATAGGATACGCCCTATTGCTATAGCCCCCACGCACTTAGTAACGCAGAAAAATTAACTTCCCGATTTTGTCCTTATACTAGCGGGCAAAACGCTTCATTTTAAATGTGTTCGCTAGGGCAAGGACTTTGATAAATTTGGAAGTAATTTTTTGCACACTATTAATTACTACTCGTAAAACTTCATGCAAACAGAACTAGAACCAGCAAAAGAAGCAGAACTCGCCTGGCTTAACAAAGCCACCGCCTTTTTGGACAACCGCTACCGCATTCCCGGCACCAATATTCGTTTTGGAGCTGACTTTATCATCGGCCTTATACCTTATGGCGGCGACATCATCAGTCTTGGCCTATCCGGTCTTCTGGTCATTGTGATGGCGCGGAAGGGCGCCAGTAGTATGATTTTGGGCAAAATGTTGGGCAATATTGCACTGGATGCCCTGGTGGGTACTATTCCTATCTTGGGAGATATTTTCGACCTCAGCTACCGAGCCAATGTACGCAATTTGAATTTGCTGAAAGCGCACTATGAAGAAGGCAAACATGGGGGGAGTATTTTACCCGTGGTTTTAGCCGTAATCTTGTTGCTGTTGCTGATCATTGGCATTGGCCTTTACTTTTTATGGCGTATCTTAGCCTTTTTATTTTCCTAAAAAATAAAACCACTTACAATGTTGAGAAACCTATTATTCCTTTTTGCTTTGTGCTTATGGATCGTCTCCTGTAAGCAATCGGCGCCCGAAGAACAAGAACAGGTAGCTGCCGCCGTTGATGAATCCGGCGATTTCAAATACCTGACGGAAACTTTCGCCGATAAAAAGATCATCCGCTATCGCGTGCCTTCTTTCGACAAGCTGAGCCTTCAGCAGAAAAAGCTGGTTTATTACCTGGTTCAGGCCGGATTGAGCGGTCGCGATATCATTTATGATCAAAACTACCGCCACAACCTGGAAATTCGCCGCGCACTAGAACAGGTCGTCAGCAATTATTCCGGCGATAAAACGACCGCCGATTGGAAAAACTTCCTGGTTTATGCCAAAAACGTCTGGTTTTCGAATGGCATCCACCACCACTATTCCAATGATAAATTCAAGCCCGAATTTAGCCAGGACTATTTTAGTGGTCTGTTGGATGCGACCGGAGCCTCCCTCAGTGCCGAGGCGATGAAAGCCATTTTTGACCCCGCGTTTGATGCCCGCAAAATTGATCAAAGCGGCACAGATTTGCTGGCCAATTCGGCAGTCAATTTTTATGCGCCCAATATCACTCAGGCGGAAGTCGAAGCTTTTTATGCCAAAAAGAAAGCTTCCCTTAAAGACCCCCGCGTGTCTATGGGCCTCAACTCCACACTGGTGAAAAATGAAAAAGGAGAGATCAGCGAAATGGTCTGGAAAGTCGGGGGCATGTACAGCGGTGCCATCGTAGAGATAGTCGGCTGGTTGGAGAAAGCCGTTGAAGTTGCTGAAAATCCGGCTCAGGCAGCAGCCTTGAAACTGCTCATCGAATACTACAAAACGGGCGATCTGGAAACCTGGGACAAGTACAATATAGCTTGGGCAGAAGCCACAGAAGGCGATATCGACTACATCAACTCTTTCATAGAAGTATATCACGATCCCATGGGCTATAAGGGATCTTATGAAAATATTGTCCAGATCAACGATTTTGAAGCTTCGGCACGCATGGCCATTGTAGCTGAAAATGGACAATGGTTTGAAGACAACTCCCCTACCCTGCCTGCCCACAAGAAAAAAGATGTGGTGGGTATTTCTTACAAAGTGGTGGATGTAGCTGGTGAATCTGGCGATGCTTCGCCTGCAACGCCCATCGGTGTCAACCTGCCCAATGCCGACTGGATTCGCGCCAAACACGGCTCTAAATCGGTGAGCCTGGGCAACATCATCAATGCCTATGCAGAAGCAGATGGACCGGGTTTGTTACAGGAATTTTCCAATGACGAAACGGAAATCGAGTTTTCTCAAAAATACGGCGATCTGGCTTCTAAAATGCACACGGCGTTGCACGAGGTGATCGGACATGCCTCTGGCCAATTGGAAGCTGGTGCAGGCCAACCTGCTGAAACCCTGAAGAACTATGCCTCGCCATTGGAAGAAGCTCGCGCCGATCTTGTGGCCCTGTATTTCATCATGGATCCAAAATTGGTGGAGTTGGGTCTCGTGCCTTCTACCGATGTGGGCAAAGCGGAATACGACTCCTATCTGAAAAACGGACTCATGCTCCAACTGCGCCGTATAGAGCCGGGCAAATCCATCGAACAAGCCCACATGCGCAACCGCCAGATGGTATCCAAATGGGTAACGGAGCGGGCACTCGCCAATGGTGCTGTTGCTTTTGAAAACCGCAACGGCAAAACCTACTTCGATATTAAAGACTATGATAAATTGCGCGAACTATTCGGCGAGTTGCTTCGGGAAGTACAGCGCATCAAATCACAGGGCGACTACGAAGCGGGTAAAAACCTGATCGAAAACTATGGTGTACAGGTAGATGCGGATATCCACGCGGAAGTATTAGCCCGTTCCGAAAGCCTGAATATCCCTCCTTATGGCGGTTTCATCAACCCTCGCCTGGTACCCATCACCGATGCCCAAGGCGAAATCACTGATGTCAAAATCGAATACCCGGACGATTTCACCCAGCAAATGCTGGAATACGGCCAGAAGTATTCTTTTTTGAAGTAAGGGGAATTTGCTCCTTAGTACCTGTGACGTTCGAGCAGCCTTTTACAGATTAAAATGCGCGTTAAGTGTGCTTTTTTAGACCCTTAGCGCGCATTTTAGTTTTATATAAGTGGCTTTAAGTGGCTTTAGATAATTTCTTTTGAAGCCAATACGAGCCAAATCCAAGTTGGGGCTTTTTATTTCCAACCCCGCGCACTACCCGCCATAAAAATACGTTATTCCTACGAGCCATCCGTAACCAATGGGCTTCAACCCCGTTTATAGAGCGAAACGGCAGTCCGCCCTGCGGAAAAACCTTCCGTTTCAGCGTTTATTTCTCTGCTTTTCAGTAATATTGCATCGAACAAAACCGAAATCACATTTTTCTAAATATGAAAAAAAGTACGCTTAGCATTTATGCGCTTCTTTTGGGATTTGCCCTTCATCTGAATGCCCAGGGAAGTTTCTACGAGGTCAACACCATCCAGACCATCAAAATCAGCTTCGAACAGGACAACTGGCGTTATATTCTCGACTCGCTGCGCTTCAATGGCGAGGGCATGCTTCTGGGCAATATCGAGATCAACGGTCAAGCTTTACAGGACGTCGGTATCCGCTACCGGGAAAGCCGGTCTTTCCAACCGGGTAAGTTGCGAAACAGCTTGTACATTAAGCTGAACTTCATCGATAAGGAACGGAATTACGAAGGCCACAAGGCCATAAAACTTTCCAGCGCACTGCGCGACCCCAGTATGGTGCGCGAAGTGCTGGGCTACGAGATAGCTCGTCAGTACATGCCGGCGCCCAAGGCCAATTACTCCAAAGTGTATGTCAATAATGAATATTATGGCTTGTTTGTCAATGTGGAAGTGATCGACGATGCATTCCTGAAAGATAACTTTGGCAACAGCAATGGCACTTTTGTGCGCTGCGAGCCCAATTTGGCGGAAGCCGCTCCATCAGGCTGTAAAAGCGATGGGTATGGCTCTTTACAATACGACAACGGCGCCAAGTGTTATCTCCACAATTTCCAATTACTGTCTGAATCCGGTTGGGACGATTTGATCGAACTCACCTATACCCTGGATCAAAATATCGCTGAAATCGAGCGCGTATTGGATGTCGATCGCACCCTTTGGATGTTGGCTTACAACAACGTGCTGGTCAACCTGAGCAGTTACAGCGGTCGCTATAGCCAAAATTATTATTTGTACCGCGACCAATTTGGCCGATTTACACCTGTTATCTATGATTTGAACCTCTGCTTTGGCAGTTACAAAAATACAGGTACGGGTTCCGACCTCAAGCTCAATGAATTGCAGGCCATGGATCCGCTGCTCCATGTTGACAATCCGACCAAGCCCCTCATCAGCAAGCTACTGGGCAACGAAGAATTCAAAAACATTTATCTGGCACACGTCAAATCCATCGTGAATGACTTTTTCCGCAGGGAGCAATACGTAGCTCGGGTAAAGGAATTACAAACGCTGATTCGTCCGGCCTTGGAGGAAGACCCAAATCGCTACTATGAAATGAAAGATTTCGACGCCAGTTTGGCTTCTACTATAGGCACGCGCAGCCGCATACCTGGTATTCAGGAATTGATGAGCGCTAGGGCTGCCTATCTCAAAGAACACCCGCTGCTGACCGTACTGCCTCCTGAAATTGGCGACGTGAAAGTGCTGGGGCGCGAGCAATTTTCCACCGAAAGAATAACCGACTTTAAAATCCAGGCGAAAGTGGACAAATTCCCAAAAGCTGTTTATGCCCTTTATCGCTTCAACGACAACGAAGCTTTCAAAAAGGTAAAGATGATGGACGATGGCGCGAATGGCGATGAACAACCCAATGATAGTATCTTTGGGGTAGCTGTTAAACCTGGTAATGGCGCTACAAAAATTGAATATTACATCTATGCTGAGGGCAGCAAATCAGCCGCTTTCGATCCGCCGCTTTACATGCACGAAAGGCATACGGCTAGTCTGGAAGCGTTAAACAATTAAGTTTCTGGTTCCAAGTTTCAAGTTTCAAGTTTCAAGTTTCTAGGACTTGAAACTTGGAACTCCTGACTATTATGAAAAAAATATATTTCCTACTCCTCTCGTTTTGTTTTCCACTGCTGACAAGTGCTCAGGAAAAGGACATTTTTGACCCGGCTTTCATCACCGAACTAAAAATGACTTTTAAAGAAGCCAATTGGTCGCATATTCTGGATTCGCTGAAGCAAAAAGGCAATGAAAAACGCCTCCTTGCCGATGTTGAATACAATGGCAAACTATATAAAGGCGTGGGGGTTCGCTACAAAGGCAACAGCTCCTATTTCAACGTGAGCAAAAGCGGCGACATCAAGCTGCCTTTTAACCTCGATTTCAACCATACCATCAAAGACCAAAAATTGCCGGGCGGCTACGACAAGCTCAAGTTGAGCAATATTTTTCGCGATCCCAGCTTCCTGCGCGAAGTGCTGTCCTATGAAATTGCCGGGCGCTACATGCCCGCACCCAAGGCCAATTTTATCAAAGTATATGCCAACGGCGTTTATCTGGGGTTGTACAATAACACAGAATCCATCGACGAGGACTTTTTGGAAAAACATTTTCAGGAAGACGAAGGAGTGCTGATCAAATGCGACCCGATTTGGGGATACGAAGAAAGTGCCAATTGCCCCCAAGGCGATAAATCTTCGCTGCAATACCTGGGCCCCGACTCGGCCTGCTACCGCGGGCTTTACGAAGTAAAGGGAGAAAATGGCTGGCTGGAATTGATTGAACTCACGAAGATGCTAGAGGCCCAGCCGGAAAAATTGGACTCTTTTTTCGATGTGGACAAAGCGCTTTGGATGATAGCTTTTAATATTGTATTGGTCAACCTGGACAGCTACACCGGGCAATTTTGTCACAATTATTATTTATATCAGGACTCTAAAGGGGTTTTCCATCCGCTCGTTTGGGATATGAACCTGTCTTTTGGTGGTTTTCGCTACGATGGTTTGGGTACAGCGCTCAGCAATACGGACATGCAGGAGCTAAGCCCTTTTATCCACTACAAACAGCGCAATGAAAAACGGCCACTCATAACGATTCTGTTGGGCAACGACTTGTACCGCAAAATGTACGTCGCGCACATCAAAACCATCCTGAACGATTATTTTTTAAACGACGCCTACCTCAAAAGAGCCCAAGAATTGCAGGCTTTAATTGATCCATACGTAAAAGAAGATCAAAACAAGCTCTATTCTTATGAAGCTTTTCATCAAAACCTCGATCAAACCGCTAAGGCCGGTAATGTCAATATCATCGGCATCAAAGAACTGATGGAGCCTAGAAAAAAATACCTGGCTACACATCCGCTGATCGCTAAAACACAACCCGTGATTTCAGGCACGCAGGCTATTGACTTGGGTACAGACCTTATTTTTGAAGCAAAAATAGAAGGCACGGCTAAAGCTTGGCTCTTTTACCGCGAGGTAGATGGCGGAGCCTTTCTAAAGGCTGAAATGTTTGACGACGGCGGCCATAATGACCAGTCAGCTAATGACAACATTTGGGCAGCTACCGTGCCAAAAGGAGATAAAAACATGCAGTACTTCTTTGTTGCAGAGGGGGAAGCCACGGCTTCTTTGCTACCAGAAAGGGCATCGCATGAGTTTTATGAATACAAAGTAGAAAAGGCGAAATAAACGCATTTATTCCAGCATCGCGTCCCCATTCAAATCACCGGTTTTAACGCCGATAATATCCAGATTCTCCGTATCCAGAGGGTTCAGGAAAAACATCCCGGCAGCCCCTGAATAAACTTCTCCGAATGGACTTTCAGGCGATTCAAATTCGTAATCAGCATGTATAAATACCCAGTTTGGCTGAGCCAAGACTATGTCCATTCCTAATAATACCCGGCGGAATGCGATCAGGTCGAGTGTGGTGATGCTGCCGTTGTGGTCGGCATCGGCAGCGATGCGTTGATAAGGCGAACCCAACAACTGAACGCCCAAAATATGCTGGTGCAAAAGGATCAAATCCAAGGTGCTAACGCCATTTAGCAAATCGTCTTCCTTGCTTATTTGCAAAGGATATACCTGCCCAACGGGTAAGTGTCCCTCTAATTGAAAAAGCCCCGAACCATTGGAAATACTTTGAAATGGCTGCCCATTTACATTGAACTGAACCTGCACGCCGGGCAAGTCGTGTTCAAAGTTAGTTGCTACATGACCAGTGAGCGAAAAAGCAAGTACCGGGCTATCCTCAAATAGAAAATCAAGGGAATACGTCATAATAGAGCGCGCATAAGTGCCCGCCATGAGTTCGTTGCGCTCCGGGCTATAGTCCAAATCATAAACAGGTACAAATGGCATGTTGTTGCCCAATCGCTCCCAGTAAGACCCGCCATTCAGGGTAACATAAACGCCGCCATCTGTTGCCGCAAACAACACCGAATCGGCATGCCCCGGAAGAATCAATACATCATTGACCGCTAGTTCGGGGAGGTTGCCGGAAATGTTTTCCCAAGAATTGCCCCTATCCCTGGAGCGGTGCAAATGCGGAATAAAGTCATTGTCCCTATAACCGGAGTGACTGACATATACCACATCCACCGAATCGGGCGATGCCTTGATGCTGGTGATATATCGGTCTGGTAATCCTGCCGTTATATTGATCCATTCCAAACCGCCATTAAGCCCTTGCCAGGCATTACCATCTGAAGTTCCGGCATACAATAATCCCGTTTGTAGGGGCGATTCATCCACACTGGTGATGACATGAAATGAAGATTCAAAAACAATACCATCGGTCAAATCGGAGCTAACCGGAAACCAAGACGGCACCGGGCCTGCCTCGCTTTTAAATACCCGATAAGTGCCCGTATAAAGTACGTTGGGGTTGTTTGGGCTGATGAAATAGGGCATATCCCAAGAACGCCGATCTTCGCCGGGAATACCATTAGTTGCCGTTTGCCAGGACTGCCCATTGGTCAGGCTTACGCGGATACCACCTCTTTGGGTTTCTGAGTACATCACTTCTGACATATCTGGTCGAAAAGCGGGTTGAAAACCGTCGGCCCCGTAAAAACGTGTCCATTCTGATGCTGCGTTCGTTCCACCCAGTGTGCCATTGTCTTGAGCGCCTCCATACACCCACTCTGGTTGATGGGGGTTATAGGCTACCCGATAGAGTTGCGCCGCCGGGATGCGTTCTGCATCAATCCAACTCACCCCGTTGTCGTTGGAGCGATTCATACCGCCATCTGTAGCCAATAGCATACTTCCCGATGGGGTGAATACCAAGTCGTGTTTATCGGCGTGTACTTCGTAAAAATACCATTGCGGAGCCGCTAGCACCCAATTGGCACCGCCGTTGATGCTCCGATACAAATCGACTCCCAGGATAAATATATCATTCTCATTCACTGGGTTGACCCTTATTTGGCCAAAATACCAACCAAAAGCCCCCAGCAAATTAGATGGCAAACCATTGAAAACTCCATTACTGAAAAGCGCCTCCCAACTGTCCCCGCCATCGCTGGTTTTGTAGATATTGTATAGCTCACTGTCTTCTCCCACATAAGATGCATAGAGTACATCGGGATTGGAAGGGGCAATGGCCAATCCGATTCTGCCTAAATTGGCTATTGGCAGACCATCATCAAGCAGTTCCCAATTGGTGCCGGCATCTGTACTCCGGTAAATTCGTGCTCCCGGCCCGCTGACGGTAGATTCTTGATTGGTTCGAATGCGATCCCAACCCGCAGCATATAAAATATCGGGGTTTTGCGGATGCATGACCAAATCTATGATACCGGCCTGCTCGCTGACAAAGAGTATTTTCTCCCAATGCTGGCCTCCGTCGGTGCTTTTGTACAGCCCGCGATCGCTGTTGCGCTCAAAAGGCAGCCCCATACAAGCCACATAAAGTGTATTGGGGTCAGTGGGATGAACGGCAATCCTGGAAATAATACGCTGGCTTTCCAGGCCGATATAAGTCCAGCTATCCCCGCCATCCGTACTTTTGAACAAGCCGTTGCCGATGCCCGGATAACCACTGATATTGGGGTCGCCTGTGCCTGCATAAACGATTGATGGATCAGAGGGAGCAAAGGCGATGTGGCCAATGGCCAGGTAGGTATTATCGTCGAAAACAGGCGCCCAGTTCGCCCCCCCATCATTTGTTTTCCAGATACCTCCTCGGGCAAAACCGGTCAGGATCTGGTTTTCATTGAGCGGATTCACCGCAATGGTATTGATTCGGCCCCCAAAATTGGCCGGCCCTCTGACTTCCCAGGGTTGATCGGCGGCTCGTAGGGCATGCCCTTGTTCGCGGTAAGCCTTTTGCGCTTTTTTTAAGGCCTTTTCATACGTTTTCAAACTAAAGGCCCCATCCGGCCAAGAGCGCATCATGAAAAAATGATCCTCTGGATAATGTTTTTCCTCCAGTTTGAAACTGTCGTTCTGATTGCCCGTTGAATGGCATGTCAAACCTAGTAAAAGCCCTGAAATTATAGCTGCTATTGCTCCGTACGTGCGCATATCCTGCCTGATTTTAGCTTGCGGCATAAAGTTAGGAATAAGTTTTGTTTTGGAAGGCTTGGTTTGCCATCAAGTGTCGTTTAGGAGCGCTGATTGGGCGGATCGAACGGATTTTCGCGGAAAAAAGCTAATCCATGTTCATCCGCTACAACCGTGTTATCCGTGTACCAACACGCCTAATATGGGAACGCGGATAGGGCGGATCAAACGGATTTGCGCGGATATAGCCCCAAGCCCAGACACTCCAGCGGAGTGTTATCCATGTTGCCCAGATATAGCCCAGCTAACGCGCTCCAGCGGAGCGCTATCTCGCGGGAAATACTAATCCGTGTTCATCCGCATCATCCGTGTACCATCACGCCTAATATGGGAACGCAGCCCAGGCGGGAAAAGCCCTGCTCATGGCCTGACTATCAATTACTCAGCAGCCTAGCTTTATCAATGCCATCAATTACTCAACAGCTCCGCTTCAAGCTTTGCCATCAATTACTCCCTGCCCGACGACGAAGGAGGCGGGAAAAGCCCAACTCACAGCCTCGAAAAAAAAAAGCCCTCCCCTATTGACTTTTTCCTCAATGCTACTTAAATTGCAGTCAAAATCACCGACGCGAGTTTTCTTCCCCTTTCTTTCCCTTCATAGTTAGTTATTCGTTATTGACCCAAACGACAAACACTAAAAACACGTTGGTTCGCCAAAAGGATAGCCCCTTTTCTGGTGCAGAGATTTTGTTTTTTCATCAAAACCATACAATATGAAAACGTTTTTTAACAATGTGAGTTTGCTCATTCATTCATTCATTCCGCCTCTCGTTCCTCAGTTCGCCCGCACGGACGCACCTCCGGTCGGACGGGGGCAGGCATTTCAAAACAATCTTTTATAGCTTAGTACTACTTATGCCTTTAATACCCTTACAAGCCCAAATAGAAGTATGCGGCCCTCCCCTAGCACCTCGACACATAGCAAGCATTCCCGATGAAGCGAGAATATTTGGGGATAATTTTGGCAATCGGTATGCGCCACAAGAGATTAGATTTGGTGTGGATGAGGGCTGTGACATGCCTACGCCCTGCGATTGCTCCGCATTTACGGATATAGACATACCCGGCTTGAGCAACAGTTATTTCAATATCCATTTTGAAGACGTAGCATTAGGATTACCAATCGGTTTTAACGATCCCGTAGAAGGATATGATAACCGGAAAATACTTTGTCAGGTTTTTGCCGATATTTCTAATCATTTGATAAACAGGGCGGAATCACCATGCGGGGATGACCCTGTAAAAGTGAATATCGAGGTTAGAAACTCAACAAGCCAAGATTTCGATGGTGCACTGGCAGTTGGTGGTTTTAATATCAGGTTATTCAACCATGGGGGGGTGCTTGATGGATTACCTTGGCAAATACTCAATAGCGGACAAAACCCTTTACCACTTGAGGATGAAGAATTAGTACACGGGGTAGTAGTTGTTAATTTTCTGGATTATGGCTTTTATAATGGCCCGGTTGGCACAATTTCTTCGGAGTCTGAATTGTATGACCTCTACTCAGTTATCTATCACGAAGCTTTACACGTCCTCGGCTTTCAGGCAGGTATGTTGACTTGTGATAGCCCTGGAAGTTGTTTGTCTGTGGCAGGCCAACCTGTGATTGGCAGCAGTTGGTTTCGTTTTGCCACTTTTCTACATTCTGCTGTAGCTGGCATTCCGCCCAATGTGATAAAGCAGAATTTAATGTCTTCTGTTTGGTATAATTGGGAATTGCAAGTAACCGGATCCCAATTATTTGGCGCATGTGGCGTCAATCAAATAGATTTTGCTCATCCATCGGGAGAGTCGTACGCTATATATCATGAGTATGGCCGCTCTGCATTCAGCCATTTGGAGTCTTCTTGTGATTTGATGGCATCTTACTTGATGGATTTTTCCTTATTAGACGGAACTTTTATCCCTATTTCATTAACAGAGAAAAAAATGCTATGCGCCCTCGGTTATGATATTATCGGGCTGGAAGATTGTGGGTGTTCCCCTGTCGCAACCATGGACATTGGCCCGGCCTGTACCGATGATGCGTTTGTTTTAGACCTTTGTGAAGGCACTTCGGAGTACTTAGATATTGCTGTGGCAGAGCTGTTAGACAATGACTTTGGGACTAGCCTAGAGCTAACCTCTGTTGAGCCATACTCCAACGATGATGGTTCTGTTCAAATCGTTGACGGCATTATTCGTTTTACGCCTGATCCGTGCAAAACAGGCTATCATCGCTTAAAATATACCGTCACGGATGCCGACTGTGGCGCTTCATACAGTGTAGGTATAGTTCAAATTTTGGTACCCCGCTGTGCGCCGGAATGTAGTTTTGTGAGCGACCCCAATTTGCTGGTGGACGGCGGCTACAACAAGAATCCTTGCAACTTGATCTGCAATCCCGAAGTGTTTAGCAATTACCCGGAAACACTTATGCCGAATATTTGTGGCAACAATTGCGAAGGTTCCGATTTCTGGGAATTTCCTGGCTGGGTAGCTGCCGTCCAAACCCCTCAATACCACCCAGATATTAGTGTTTTGCCTAATTCTGGTTCATTGCTGATACAGAGTGGAGGTCTTGCCAACAACCAGGAATCTGTTTATACCAGCCTGAATCTGGAAGAAGAGGGGAATTATTTTTTGGGGTTTTATCAACGCCTGGATGCTACCGTCAGTGGGGTGCAATATCCACTTGCTTTAAACACCTATTTGGTGGATAATTTTCTCGTTGATCAATTTGACCTAAACGAAACATCAACCTTTTGTGGCATCTTAGTGAATAACGAGGATCTTAGTTTTAGCCAAAATAATGTGGATGTCCTCATCAATGCTTTACCTGTTGGTGCTGCTACATTTACCAGAACAGGTGCCTGCTTCAATGTGCCTGAAAACAACGACAAAAATGCCTTGTGGATTTTTGCCGATTATAACGAAGTAGAATTGGGCAATCAATTTGTGGGGCTTATCATTGACCAGACAGAGGTGGTAAAAGATGATTTTACTGCAGGGGAAGATGCCGTGACTATTTGCGGAGACCCCGTTTCTTTGGGTGGCGAGGATTTTTGTATGCTGTCGGATGTGCTGGTAACTTATACCTGGATGGAAGGTGCGAACGCTTTGCTGACTTATAGTGTAATATTGGATTGGGATGGCACAAAGGAAATCAGGGACGCCCAGGATAATCCCTTGACAGAAATCCCCAAGTTGAGCGTCAGCCCAGTGGTGAATACCGTTTATACCCTTACACGTCAGATCGACTTTCCGGGCTTGACCAATCCGAATGACTGTGTTCTGTCCGACGATGTATTGGTTGAGGTCATAGACGATGACGATGCGACCTTCCAATATCAGGTTTGCGATTTCACAGTAAGCTGCCAAGCCAATACCCAGGCGGGTACGCACTTATGGGATTTTGGCAATGGCGCACTAGCTACTGCCGCCAATGTGACCTACACCTACCCGGCAGCAGGTGATTATACCATCACGCATACTGTTGGTGAAGGAGGGCTTTGCAATATTCCGGCTACGGTCATGGTGCATATTCCAACACCGGATGCGGCGTTTAGCCCTCAAAGTGGGAATTGTGAAAACGGCTTTACCACCTGGACTTTTGAAGCCGATGAGGAACAGGGTACACATAGCTGGACTTTTGGCGACGGCACGGAAGCCACCTCTGGATTATCGGTCAGTCACTCCTATTTGCCAGGGACTTATACCGTAACCCACACCGTGGAAACAGCAGGTTGCCCTCCTGCCACAGCAAGCACAATCATCGTGGTGGGTGACTGCGTGGATTGTACCGAATGCCAAAGTGCCATCATCGGCACAGAAAACGGCACTATTGACATCAGCGACGTGATTGCCAACGAAGATTTACCGCCTTCTAACAGCAACGGCTTGGATGCTTGCATTGCCGGTACCCTGGTGCTGAGTGATGATTATACCTTCAGTGGTTCAAACCTGCGCATGCAGCCCGGTGCCCGCATTCTGGTCAAGAATAACAGCACCCTGACCATTGAAAGTTCTTACCTGCACGGCTGCACCCGGATGTGGCGGGGTATAGAACTGGAGCCGGGCGCTACCTTGATCGTTCAGGACAACAGCACGGTGGCCGATGCCCAATATGCCATCTATGCCGATGTATTGGCGGCAAGCGAAACCGAATGGATCAATATAGAGTTGACCGATGCGCACTTTTTGCGAAATTATGTGAGTGTGTATATAGCACCGCCATTGGCTTTCAAACAGCGATACGTCAACCTCCATGCGATAGATAACTTGTTCAACGGCGGAACGGCCAACCTGCTTACACCTTTCAACGGACAAACCGCCGTTCAGGAAGGGCTGCCTGCTCAAAACAACAAAGCCCTTTCAGGTATCTGGCTGAACGATATGTATAACCTCTCCCTATTGGGCAATACCTTCACGAACATGACTACCGGTCTAGTTGGGTACAATTCGTTTTTTGAAATGGAAGACAACGATTTCGACCAAATCGCTTCCAACTCCGCTTCATACCCCACTTTGAACATCAGAGGAACGGCGGTCTATGTCGAAGCCGGAGGGATAACGGCTGTCAACAACCATTTCAAGGACTGCCCCAATGGCATCACTACGGATCGCAGTGTGAATCTGGTAGTTGAAAACGATTTTTTCCTAGTGACCAACGCCATCAGCATTCACCTGCCCTATAAAGACCTGCGGATAAATGACAACCTGATTGATAAAACAGGGATAGGCATTTATGTGAGCCACAACGAGGTATATAACTTCTCCATTTTCGAGGTGCTGCGCAACGAGATTGTCAAAACAAGCCTGAGCAACCGCCCGGCGCTCGTATTGAACCAGATCAAAGCACCGGAAAATCAGGATCGCGCCAGGGTGGAGGAAAATGAGCTGACCATTGAGTTGGGCGACGGCATTGCGCTGAGCAGCAACAGCCGGGTACAACTGGTGGACAATACTATAGCTATGCTGAGTACCAACTGCCGCTACGGCATAGCCCTGCGCGGGTGTAAAGCCATATTGCTGGATCAAAATACGGTGCTGGGCGCAGGCACGGGAGGCGATGTCAATACCGCCCTGTATGTGATCCAATCGAACGACTGTACCTACTGCTGTAATACCCTAAAAACAACCCGTATCGGTGCCCGTTTTGAAGGTGGATGCTTTAACCTGGATGCCTTCCGAGGCAATACTTTCGAGAACCACGAAACAGGACTGCTGCTGGAGGAAAATGCGATATTGGGCACTCAGTTCCACACCCAGAATAGCTGGTCGGGCACCTATGGCAGTGGTTTTGGCGCTATTCATGAGAGTACTAATATTCTTTTTGTACTGGGTTCGAAATTTACAGTAGCTAATAATCCGAGTAGCTATTCGCCTGCTTTTACACCTGGTGGATGGTTTATTTTGGGTAATGACCCCGATGATCCGGGAACAGCCTGTTCGGTTCTATCTTGCGAGCCTGACCAGCCGCTGGCCGAAAGCGAAGAACTGCTTGCCATTGCCGAAGGCGAGCTGGATCCGCCTCTTTTTGCCGATGCCATCAATTGGGAATTGCACCGCTACCTGTACAGCGAGTGGTACGGCACAAGTTTGCAGGACAGTGCATTGCAGACCTTCATGACTGCCCAACTCAACACCAGCGTGGGGCGCTTCGACAGCATCGCAAGGGCAGTAGAAGCGGTATATGCTGCCGATAGCCTGTTGCAGTATGCCCTGGGCGATACCCTCTTGCTCCTGCAAGGTGCCCTGGGCGGATTGCTAAAAAAAGACCAGGCCTGGCAAAGTGGCGCGATCAGCCGAGGGGTTTGGCGGCAGACCAAAGCCTACCTGAGCGACCAAATACTGGCCTGGAGTCTGGACTTGGATACCCTGTACCAAAGCATCCAGCAAAACCGTAGCCTGCTCTTGCCCGGTATAAAAGCCGACAACCAACTGATTCCGGCAGCCCCGGGTTATGAACTGAACCGAAAGCGCTACAACGCTGCCTGGTTGAGTGCACTGCCTTACGGAACATACAAGGGCTTGAGCACCCAGCAACTCAATCAGTTGGCCCAAATAGCCGCGCAATGTCCCCTGGAGGGCGGCAATGCCGTTTACGAAGCCAGGGATTTCTTGGCGCTTATTGCAGGCAAATTGAGCGATTACGACGATGAGAACCTTTGCTACGGCAATCAACACATCGCTCGGGGTATTGAAAATACCTTTGGGAGTGAACAGGAAGAGGGAATTATTGTCTTCCCCAACCCGGCCAGCCGCAGCCTGAACCTCCTTGTACCAGCCTCGGTCGAAACGCCGCTGCTGTTTCAATTGTACGACCTATCTGGTCGCCTGGTGTTGGAGGCGCAACTCCGCACGAACGAAGCCATCATAGACATTAGCCTGCTGGATGGCGGATTGTACTTTTATGAAATCAACGCTGCTGGCGACAGCCTGATACGCGGCAAGGTGATGATTGTGCCTTAATGGCTATATCCGAGCCTTGAGTATTCCCCGTCCAGATGAACTTCATTCGGACGGGGAATATCCAAATTCATGACGCTGAAAGTGTTATATTCAACTATTCAAAATACCATCCAATATGTCCATTCCACTTCGACTCCTGCTTTTATTTTGTTGTTCCTCCATCTGTCTACTTGCACAAAAAAGAGACAATGTTTGGCAGTTTGGTTTCATTGATAGCCCTGACGGCATAGATTTTGGCGCCAGCGAACTGCGCTTTGATAACTCCCCCCCTGATACCCTGCATATCCCGGAAAGGACTATGAGTTTTATAGAGTTTACCAATGCCAGCATATGCGATACTTCAGGCCAGTTGTTGTTTTACA
>CALMIR010000177.1 GCA_937864265.1 uncultured Saprospirales bacterium
AACTTGAACCAATTTTTCTCTAGCTTTTGGCTATTAAAAGTGTACGGCTATCAATTGTTCAGATACAATTCAAACAGCATATGCGCATCATAGGTGGTCAATTCAAAGGGCGTCGTTTTAATCCTCCGGCAGATAACTGGCCAACGCGCCCTACGACCGATTTTGCCAAAGAGGGCTTGTTCAATATCCTGCAAAACCACTTCGATTTTGAGGATATGAAGGTGTTGGATCTGTTTGGCGGAACAGGCAATCACAGCTATGAGTTCATTTCCAGGGGCTGTATGGACGTCACTTATGTGGACAAGTTTGGTCCTTGTGTGGCCTTTGCCCAAAAAACTGCTCAACAACTGGGCATAGAAGGCCATATAAAGATCATACGAGCCGATGTGTTCAAGTTTGTGCCAACTATACGAGGTATCCAGTTTGATTATATTTTTGCGGGACCTCCCTATGCTTTGCCCCTGATAGACGCGATACCGGATTTGATTTTAAACCATCAATTGCTAAAACCGGAGGGCTGGCTGGTACTGGAACACAACCCCAACCACAATTATCAAACGCACCCAAATTACTTTCAGGAAAGGAACTATGGCAAGACCATTTTTTCTTTTTTTTCCCAACAACAGAACTTGTAGCCATGAAAAAAAATCCAATACTATTCTGGACATTTTTGCTAGTTGGTAGCACTTTAGTAGCACAAACCGACCTCACCGGCAACTGGACGGGTAACCTGACCCAAGGCCCCGGCGGCTATACCGATGATTATGAATTTGAACTGCAATTGGTTCAGCGAGGTGATCAAGTAAGTGGCCGATCTTTTGTCAAATACGAAGATATTTATGCCATTATGCTATTAGAAGGAACGGTTGATGAAAATAATGTGTTGCGCTTGAAGGAAACCCAAATGCTCAAGAACCGCAAACACGAAAATATGATGTGGTGCTATAAAACGGCTACCCTGTATTTCAGCAAAAGCGGCTCAGAATGGATACTGCAAGGCACTTGGGCTGGAAAAACAGATCAGGGCGATTGTGTGCCTGGAAAAATTTATCTCAAAAAAGCGGCCAATCGAGCCTGATTTATGCCAAAGTGGTATAAATTTGGCGGCTTAAAGTGGAAAATATGATGAACATTGGCGAAATCATCCAACAGGGGGTTGTCGAGGGAGTAAAGCGTCTTTACGGGGCTGTCGTGTCAATTGACCAAGTCGCCATCAGTACCACGCGCAAAGAATTTGAAGGCGATTATACGGTAGTGACCTTCCCTTTTGCCCGTTTGGCAGGTAAAAAGCCGGATGAGATCGCCCAGGAATTGGGGGAATATTTACAACGCGAGGTACACGAAATCGCCCGCTTCAATGTGGTGAAAGGTTTTTTGAATCTGGTGGTAAGCGACCATTTTTGGGTGCGCTTTTTGGAAAGCATGTACCAAAACCCACAATACGGCCAACACCCTGCAAAGGGCGAAAAGGTGATGGTGGAATACTCCTCGCCCAATACCAACAAGCCCCTGCACCTGGGGCATATCCGCAATATATTGTTGGGCTGGTCTTCTGTGCAATTGTTGCAAGCGGCTGGTTATGAAGTAGTCAAAGTACAAATTGTCAACGATAGAGGTATTGCGATATGCAAAAGCATGCTGGCCTGGCAATTGTTTGCCAATGGCGAAACACCTGAAAAAGCGGGCATTAAAAGCGATCACCTGGTCGGCAAATATTATGTCCTTTTTGAAAAACGCTTTCAGGAAGAATACAAAAACTGGCAGCAAAGCGAAGCGGGTGTACAAGTTTATGCTCAATGGCAACAAAACGAGAAAAACCTGCAAAAAGCCAACAAATGGGTAGAAGACGAACAGAAGAAAGCAGCAGAAAAAGGAAATGATGTAGCTGTTTTAGAACTGACCCCTGATCGCTACTTTTTCAAAGAAGTTTATAAAAACACCTACTTCAACGAATACAGTTCGCTGGGAAAGGCGGCTAAAGAGATGCTGCTGCGCTGGGAAGCAGGCGACCCGGATACCCTG
This sequence comes from uncultured Saprospirales bacterium, assembly GCA_937864265.1. Lineage (GTDB taxonomy): Bacteria > Bacteroidota > Bacteroidia > Chitinophagales > Saprospiraceae > CALMIR01. The sequence continues at coordinate 2,023 of CALMIR010000177.1, forward strand.
GCGCTTTGGCGTCAAATGAACAATTGGGTGTATCAGGGCTTCGATGCGACCTATGCTAAACTGGGGGTTACCTTCGATAAAATTTATTACGAATCGAACACCTACTTGTTGGGCAAGGATACGGTGGATAAAGGTTTGGCTCAAGGTGTTTTTTACCAAAAGGAAGATGGCTCTGCGTGGATTGATTTAACGGATGCCAAGCTGGATCACAAGCTATTGCTGCGCAGCGATGGCACTTCGGTGTATATGACCCAAGACTTGGGTACGGCTCAAATGCGCTACCAGGATTTTGGCGCCAAGCGGATGGTATATGTGGTTGGCGATGAGCAAAATTACCACTTTCAGGTGCTGTTTGAAATTCTGAAACGATTGGGCGAGCCATATGCCGATGGCTTGTTCCACCTGTCCTATGGCATGGTGGATTTGCCCACTGGTAAAATGAAATCGCGTGAAGGAACCGTAGTAGATGCCGACGATCTCATTGAAGAAGTCATTCGCGAAGCTAGGGTCAATTCGGAAGAAAGAGCCAACATTTCTGATCTTGAAAAGGCAGAACAGGAGCAAATCATTTGGAGCATTGGCTTGGCGGCGCTCAAATTTTTTATATTAAAGGTGCAGCCGAAAAAACGCATGCTGTTCGACCCCAAAGAGTCGGTGGACATGCAGGGCCAAACAGGGCCTTATGTACAAAACGCTTTCGTGCGTATTCGCTCGGTGATGCGCAAAGCCGCCCAAGAACCGCAAGCGGCTTCGGGAAATTATGAAACTTTGGAATCCATTGAGCGGGAGCTACTGGGACAAGTATATGCCTTCCCTAGTCTTGTCGCAACTGCGGCGGAGGAACTGGATCCGTCCACGATCGCTAATTTTTGTTACGATCTGGCCAAAAACTACCACCGCTTTTATCACGATTATTCCATCCTGAATGCTGAAACCGAAGGTGCCAAGGCTTTTCGTCTGCGCCTTAGTGAAGCCATCGGACACACACTGCAATTCGGAATGGCCTTATTGGGTATAGAAATGCCCGAAAAAATGTAACCCCAACCAATACGGACTAGCACAAACCTGATCATAGCACAGCAATGAGTGAAATAGAAAAAACAGCAAAGGAATCGCTCAATTTTATAGAGCAAATTGTCGAGGAAGACATTAAGAACGGCAAGCACGCGGGGCGGGTTCATACCCGATTTCCACCCGAGCCAAACGGTTATTTGCACATTGGCCACACCAAAGCCATTTGCATCAACTTCCAGACAGCACAAAAGTATGGCGGCCTGACCAACCTGCGTTTCGACGATACCAACCCTTCCACGGAAGAAACGGAATACGTTGAAAACATCAAAAAGGACATCCGTTGGCTGGGCTTTGACTGGGACGATCGCGAGTATTATGCCTCCGATTATTTCGGGCAGCTCTACGAATACGCCATCGATTTGATCAAAAAAGGGCTGGCTTATGTGGACGATTCCAGCCCGGAAGAAATTGCTGCCCAAAAGGGCAATATAGATGTGCCGGGTAGCGAAAGCCCTTATCGCAATAGGAGTATAGAAGAAAACCTGAGTCTTTTTCAGCAAATGAAAGAAGGGGGTTTCCCAGACGGCTCCAAGGTGCTTCGCGCAAAAATTGACATGGCTCACCCGAATTTGTTGTTTCGCGATCCGGTGTTGTACCGTATCAAGCGCGATCACCACCATCGCACGGGCGATGAATGGATCATCTATCCTATGTATGACTTTGCGCATGGACAATCGGACTCCATCGAAGGTATCACGCATTCGCTTTGCTCTTTGGAATTCATCCACCATCGGCCTTTGTACGACTGGTTCATTGAAAAGTTGGGGATATTCCCTTCTCGGCAAATCGAGTTTGCCCGGATGAATGTGTCGTATATGATCACTAGTAAACGCAAGTTGCTGAAACTGGTACAAGACGGCTACGTGAGTGGGTGGGACGATCCGCGTATGCCAACCATTTCGGGGATGCGTCGGCGGGGGGTTCCTGCTGCAGCGATTCGTACCTTTTGCGATAAAGCAGGGGTAGCCAAGCGCGACAACTTGATCGATATTAGCTTGCTTGAATTTTGCGTACGCGACGAACTCAACCGCATCGCCAATCGGGTCATGGGGGTAGTGGATCCCATTAAAATGATTATCACAAATTATCCGGAGGGGCAGGAGGAATGGTTGGAAATAGAGAACAATCCCGAAAACGAAGCAGCCGGAAAGCGCGAAATGCCATTTTCCCGCGAGCTGTACATCGAACGCGATGATTTTATGGAAAATCCGCCGCCAAAGTACAACCGCCTGGCTCCTGGGCAATTTGTACGCCTAAAAGCGGCTTACATTGTACAATGTGATGATTTTGTAAAAGATGCGACCACGGGCGAAATAAAAGCAATCCACTGCACCTATTTTGCTAACAGCAAAAGTGGCTCGGACGAATCAGGTATCAAAGCGAAGGGGGTGATCCATTGGGTGTCTGCACCTCATGCATTGGAAGTAGAAGTGCGAGAATACGACCGCCTGTTCACTGTCCCTGAACCGACCAAAGATGACAACAAAGATTTTCTGGAATTTGTCAATAAAGCCTCGCTCAAGGTGATCGAAAAGGCTTATGTAGAGCCTAGTCTTGCTAACGCGCAAGAAGGCGAGCATTACCAATTCCTCCGTTTGGGTTATTTCGCACCCGATTTGGACAGCAAACCCGAAAAAATGGTATTCAACAAAACCATCGGCTTGCGGGATACTTGGGCGAAGGTGAAAGGATAATTAAAGCAAAGACGTTCTTTGACAATTTTTGTGGGAAAGGAGAGATGCTTTTCGATTGCCGTACTTAACTTAAAGCAGGTTTGTTTATCTTAAAACCTCCTCTAAGTACGGCATTGCTTTAAATCACAAGAATTGTCAAAGAATCAGAAAAGATTGGAGCAGTTTGAGCAAGCCTTTTTGGGTTTTTCAAACCGCATCTGGCCTTTTGAGCAAGTGGAAAACGGCATTACTCCATTTCGCCCTGATTTCGGGATGATATGATTTCTTGGATGTCTTCCTCCGTCATGCGAAACACCTGGCTAATGGTGCTAATGGAAATACCTGTTTCATACAGCGCAATAATGGCGTCTAATTTTTCTGCTTCCGCTTCCTCAGCCCTACGGCGTTCCAACTCCAGTTCCGCTTCTGATTTTTGACGCTCCTGTTTGAGTTCTGCTTCGGCTTCCTCAGCTCTGCGGCGTTCAGTCTCGATTTCTGCTTCGGCTTTCTCTCTTTC
>CALMIR010000178.1 GCA_937864265.1 uncultured Saprospirales bacterium
CATGGTTCAAAGAGGTTTTTGAAATCATAAAAGATGAAGCCAATATTCCGCTTGACATCATTGACCCTGAAAGCTTTCGGGGTGAGCATGAAGATGGAGGCATCAGCTTTCACATCAGCTACATTGGCCCGCTTGGTGGACAAGGGAACAATAAAAAAGTCAAAGTAGATATATCACGCAATGAGCAACTGGTGTTTCCACCTGCAATGAATGATGTTTTTATTGGCTATTCTGATTTAGAAGAACACCAGTTATTGTGTTATCCATTAGAGGAAGTGTTGGTAGAAAAAATGCGTTCGGTGATGCAACGAATGTAGGCAAGAGATTTTTACGACATCTGGTATTTGTTGGAGGTACATGAAATCGATGCCGAATCTCATGTGAGTGCATTTGAAGCCAAATGCAAAAGTAAGGATTTACTGCACACCGATTTTCCGAGAAAACTAGATGAACGATTGCCGCAATACAAAGGCAGGTGGAAAAGCTCCATGAGTGAGCAAATAAAAGACCTACCCAGCTTTGACCAAGTGGAACGTGAAGTGCAACAGCACCTTAAAAACCTGAAATTTTAGAAATGAACAGTCACGAAATAGAGCAGAACGTAAAACGAATAACACACTACGCCAATACGAACCCTCAGTTGCCCTAAAAGAGAAACCTATCAATCAGACAGAATACGATGAAGCTACTTTTATTAATGGCGTCAATTTTTATGCCTTCAACTTTTGTTTTAGGACAGACCATCAAAAGAATTGACGGAAGCAAAATAACTGCGGACAGTTTGAATGCAAAGATTGAATACCTGATGAAAGCCGCAAATGTTTCAGGGGTAGCTGTTGCTGTTTTTAACAATAACCAACCTGTTTTTAGTAAAACTTACGGACTGGCTAATGTCCAAGAGCATATTCCCTTGGAACAATCTTCAGTGATGTATGCAGCATCGTTAGCAAAAATGGTGTTTGCTTATATTACTATGCAACTAGTACAAGAAAAAGTTATCGAACTTGACAAGCCACTTGTAGCCTATCTAAGCAAACCATTACCAGACTATACCATAAATGGCTGGAATAGGGGTTATCAAGACCTTAAAGACGATGAACGCTACAAAAAAATCACCGCCCGAATGTGCCTAACACATACAACCGGCTTGCCCAATTGGCGTTGGTTTGAAGCAGACAAAAAACTGAAATTCAAGTTTGACCCGGGCACTCGTTATAGCTATTCAGGCGAAGGGCTCTACTTATTGCAATTTGTAATTGAACAAATAACGGGTAAAGACTATGAAACCATTTCTCAAGAAAGGGTTTTTAAGCCGCTTGGCATGACAAATACAAGTCAAGTTTGGCAAACTCAATACGATGCAAATATCTGTTATGGACACAACGCACAAGGCGAACCCTACGAATTGATGAAGTGGGAAGAAGCAAGTGCGGGTGGTTCTATGAGTACAACTTTAGAAGACTTCACTAAATTTTACAGCGCTTTAATGAGTCGCAAAGGGCTTTCCAAAAAAAGTTTCAAAGCAATGACAAACCTACAAGTAAGAATAAAATCCAGAAGGCAGTTTGGACCGCTTGCCAAGGTTGACAGTACGGATAATGACCCTATTCAATTAGGCTACGGCTTAGGTGTTGGGACGTTTAACACACCATACGGTAGGGCGTTTTTTAAAGAAGGACACGACGACGGTTGGGGGCACTACTCCGTCTGTTTTCCCGACAAAAAAATTGCTATTGTAATTATGACAAACAACGACAACGGAGAAAGTATTTTTAAAGAATTTTTGAGTTATAGCATTGGCGACATTTTCACACCCTGGCGTTGGGAAAACTATATCCCGTATGACCAAAGGAATTGATTAATTCATTAAAAAACCCGCCAAAGAACGAAAAAATTAAAGACTAGGTGGTAGCGACCAAAGGCTCTTAACCCTAGGCAATACGCAGAGTAGTGTTGAACGAAGCCTACGGCAACCGCTAGCGCGCCGAGTACAGGTTCGAATGCTAAAATTAGCATCCTTTTCCTAAATTTCGGCCATTGTTTCATTTTAAAAATACAGTATCATGCCGAAAAAAAGAAAATAGACCTGTCTCGTCGCAGCGTATTTGTCAGTTCCCGTGAGGAGTTTGACCATGCCCTTGGGCTGATGCGCGATCGTATGGAGATCAGCGCTTATGCGCCAAGTACCATCATCAGTTATGTGCGTGCGGTACGCGACCTGATGGAACATTTCAAAAAATTGCCGCAGGATTGCTCTGAAAACGAGGTCATCGCGTATCTGAATGAACTTCGTCAAGCTCGCCGCATTAGTCCCTCTGCCCTCAACTGTCGTATTTTTGGCATTTTGTTCTATTATCGCCAAGTTGTCAAAGCGCTTAACATCCGCCTGGACATCCCCAATCCCTTTGCGAAGAATCCGTCATGCGAGCCCTCACTGGACTTAAAGTCCGGCAGTTTGAGGAGTTGCATAAGAAGTTCGACGCCGAGCTGCTATCCCGCAAGCTCGTGGCAAAACCTAAACGCCAAAGAGCCTTGGGCGGTGGCCGCCGACATACCCTCCAGGATAGCGCTGGAATGCTTTTCTTTATCCTGATGTACTTCAAGGTGTACCCTACTATGGCTGTAGCCGGTTTCTTATTCGGCGCCGCCCGCAGCCGAATCTGCGAGTGGGTACATACTTACCAGCCTGTGCTGGAAGCGGTGCTTGGCAAGAATCTGGACCTGCCAAAACGGAAAATTTCTTCGGTGGATGAATTCGTCAAAACCTTCCCTAAAGTCAAAAAACTGATCATTGACGCCACGGAACGGCCGCGCACCCGCCCCAAGAATGCCGAAAAGCAGCGCCAGCACTATTCCGGCAAGAAGAAACGCCATACGCTGAAGAACACTCTGGTGGTAGAGCCCCGGAACAAGAAAATCCTGATCCTTACTCCAACCGTGCCAGGGGCGGTACATGACAAAAAAGACCTGGATGACAACGACATCGTCCCACACATCCCGGAAGACATCCCCATTGAGGTGGACCTGGGCTACAAGGGGCTGGAAAACGAATACGATGGCATAACCATTCCGCACAAAAAGCCCCGAAAAGGGGAACTGACAAAAAGCCAAAAACGGCAAAACCGAAAAATCGCCTCTTCCCGAATCCGGGGAGAGCATGCCATTGGCTTGTGTAAACGCTACCGCGCCCTTTCCGATGTGTACCGGAACCGCCGACAAGGGTTCGAAGACAAATTGATGGTAACCACCTGCGGCTTAGTCAACTTCTATCAAAGAACTAGGAAAAGAGCCTGAAGCCCCAGCTATAAAGAGATAATTCTATCACATTTTGAATGAACTGTTATTTCGGAACAACTCTAATATACAGGAGTTGACTGCTCAAGGAGCGAGTGAGACGAGTTTTCGAGAGAGCATATTACTGTTGAACCAACTGCTGGGGCTTAACTTGTCAGACCCTGCTTCGGAACGAAATTTCCTTTTTCAAAGTTTTTAGGACCTAATTCAGTATTTTCCTCAATTGCTTTGCGCTCCAACTCCGCCTGCCCTACTGTCTATGCTTTTATGCTGCCCATCGGGCTGCCCGTTCGGAGCAGGATCAGCCGTGACGATTTGGGTTCTGATGATCAATTCCCGGATTTCCAGAGGCATAGGTCAGTTTTTTTTGAAAGAGCTGTAAGCGAATTCCAGTGTTTCCACGGCATAGGCGTTCTCCATAGATTTAAAATCGGAGACATTCCACTTTACCGGATAAGCGTCGATAAAATTCCAGCTGATGAGTTTGTTACCTTCACTATCCAGCAGGGAAACGGTAATCGTCTTGGTTTTGATGGGAGTGCTGAGCCCACTTTGCAGAACCGACTGGACCCAGGTAGCGAGAGCAGAACTTGTAGGCACCAACCCTCTTTTCAATACCAGGTTGCTGTATTTATTGACGCCGGGAAGCTTATATTTAAAGCGGTTTTCGCCGCCGGAGCTGACCTCGACCTCCTCGACGCCCCTCTCCATACTGATTCCGGAGGCTTCCTGAAAGCCCACATCAATGTCATCTTCAATACCCGTGAAAGCCAGGCTGAAGCTGAAAGAAACAGGAGGATAGAAGGTGTTGTCAGGCATATCACGGTTTTTTTGTTAATGGTCACAAGAAACGTACCAGGGATGGTCATGAAAACCGTACCACTGGCAATTTAAGATTTCTGCTGCAAGAGCGCCAAAAAACTTTTCTTTCGGCTAAGCTGGCAACCAGTAAGACAATAATCGCCGCCGCTAGGGCGGCGCCGAGCCTCCTCGCCAGAGGCTGTCTCAAAAGTCCCGAAAGGGATAGTGCACTATGAGGTACTCCCCAATCTTTGGACAAAAAATAGCCGTATATAAGGTGAAAAACGGCTCAAAAAAATAACAACTTCATCGGAACAAAGAATAACAAAAAAGCTGCCCTTCGTTCTGATCGTGTTGTGATGGTTAGGCAAAAATAGCCCTTAATTTTGACACCTCAAAGTACAATGGGCGGAACTTTGAGTGCAAGTAATTGAAAAACAATCAAATAAATCCATCCGCCCAAGCACTTCCCCACCTATGCCACTCCCCTCGTCTAAACAATTACAAACTGTTACAAACGATTCACAACCATTTGTAATCGGCTATTCCGATCAGCGTAAAATAGATTAGGCAAGATACAACTGTGTCCCTAAAACACCAAACCCGGTGCAGCGAAAGATTTAGATGTGTGCTTGCTGCCATGCCGTTGGTACTAGGGGGCGTCGCTTTTTTCTTTTATACTAGTGTTTAGGGTGAAGCCCGGAGTGTTGGGCGGTATGTACTTTTTTATTTTATCATTGGTTCGATTACGTTTTCCACTACTGTCACTTTTTCAGCATTACGTTTTAACTTTCTATCAGTCAGGAAGATTTTCAGAGGAACAATAAGAAAAAGAAGACAGCCGTACTTATCCAAGTATTTCTGGCCAATTGGAATCACTTGTGATTTATTGTCTTGAATCCATATGCATTCTGTTTTTATTTCTTTCCCATCGTAATATGTGGTTTTCTCAATCCAACCTTTTGAAATTGGAATTTCAATCCAATCATCTAAATCCTTTAGGTGCTTTTCATTAAAAGTTGACCCCCGTCCGTCAAATCCATAATTGTTCGCATTGTTTTCATCGGTCAGTTTTGGTGACTTTGGGTTATTGAAATGCACATCAAAAAGCTCAACGTATTTAATGCCATCAATATGCATTTGGTAAATAATTTCTGTTTCGTTGTCTTCTTGGTTTGTAGTCACTCGATAACTTTCCAAGAATCTGTCGTCCAAGTCAAATGGCTCGACTTTAAATAGTTCTTTGTCCGAAAATTTGTCAAGAAAGTAATCCTTCCAATTCTTATATGTCCTTCCCTTAAAAGTTATCGGATTCATTTTTCTATATTACTGCTAACTATTTTATACCCCCATTCCACTTTCTCCTGCCGCCCCAATAACGCCTAAATCCACACTGTTAAAAGCAGCTGATCTCGAGTACAAGTAATTAAAAATCAATTAAATAAATCCAGCCAACCAAGCGCTTCCCCACCTGTGCCACCACCCCCGTCTAAGCGATTGCAAAGGGCTACAAACGATCACAACCATTTGTAATCGGCTATCCCGATCAGCGCAAAATAGATTAGGCAAAATACAACTGTGGCCCTAAAACACCAAACCCGGTGCAGCAAAAGATTTAGACATGCTGCTGAGTGGCGGCGATGAGTACCCCCGTTCAAGACGGCCTTGGCTGGACCAATGGGGTATTGTTGGCTACGCGCGGAAAGGACTGATGTGGCATTTTGTCGCACAGTGATAGGTTGCAGTTGTTGAAATTTTGTATTTTAGCAGCTAATTTTCACTGTAACTTTATGAAAACATACGCGCTATCGATTGTAGGATTCCTCCTACTGTGTAAGCTAACTGCCAACCCCCAAAGCCATATCAGCACTCTGGCTGACACCCTGCTACCACAGATACAAATTGGCAAAGACTCGGTGTTAGATTTTATCGCGCTACCGTACCACGCTGTACCTAAAAACTACTTCCCGGTGGCTGTGGAGCATTTCGATGCCGACCAATTCAACAAAGGGCTGGTGTCGGATCCCATGCTTCTTTTGCAGGGCAAAACCGCCGGGATACAAATCTACAACCGGGGCGGTGACCCCAACACGGCGAGCCTGGTGCGCTTCCGGGGGCTTTCTTCTACCGTGCAACGCCTGCCTTTGTACATCGTGGACGGGCAGCCCGTGTTTTCGCTCAACAACATCGACCCCAATGACATAGCCACGATGACCCTCCTCAAAGACGGCGCCGCCCAAGCCATGTACGGCATCAGAGCATCCAATGGCGTGGTGCTGCTGACTACGCATAGCGCAAAGGACAGCGACGACAAACTACAGGTGAGCTACAACGTGCAAGCCGTAGTTTCAACGCCGCACAAGCTCATAGCCACTACCAGTACAGATGAATATCTAATGCGAGGCGGCCTGGATTTTGGCAGCCGCACCGATTGGGCCGACCACGTGCTCCAAAATGCCTTCAGCCACACCCACCACTTGGCCGTGGGCGGAAGGATAAAACAATTGGATTACCGCATTTCCGCCAATATCCGCGATGTGCAGGGCGTACTCCGCCAATCTGGCTTTGACCAGGGCAATGTTCGCGCCAATATAGGCTATACCGCATTGAAGGGTAAATTGCAGGCCAGGATTATTGCTTCTGTAACGCGCCGGGAGAGTCAATTCGGGTTTAAAGAAGCCGTGCGCAACATGTTGACCAACAACCCAACCGTACCCATTTATGCGAGTGAAGACGCCCGCTATTATGTCAACCCCGAGGTTTTTGAAGGGTATTATGAGCAAATTGGCTTGGCCGATACCTATAATCCTGTGGCGATGATCAACCTCAACGACCGATTTGGCGAAGCCCGCAGCCTCAACGCGATGGCTAGTTTGAGCTACCAGATTGTTCCCAAATGGGGGGTGCATGTACGCCTTTCAAGAGAAAATAGCTTCTCGAACCAACGGGCGTATTATTCGCCCAACGCCCTGTTCTTGGGCAATGTGCTTTCTTCTATCGACAGTCTTTCCGGGAGGGGAGAGTTAACGGACTTTGAACAAACGCAGCAATTTGTAGAGGCCTTCACAACCATCAGCACAAGCTTCTTGAATAGGCCGCTCAACTTTACGGTTGGCGCCTCTACCATTATTGGCGACAACGAACACCGCAGCATCCGTATAAGAGGATTTTCAGACAAAGGCTTGATCGACCATTACACCATTGCCGATGCAAATTCGGGCATTATCACCAGTCAAATTATTGATAATACCTACAGTAAATGGTCCAGTGATTTTGCCGCCTATTACGGGATGGCCAACCTGCACCTGTCTCCGCGCCTATGGATGCATGCTTCGCTGCGCTACGAGGGCAGCGACAAATTAGGAGCCGACCAGCAGTGGGGTACTTTCCCGGCACTGGGGCTGGGCTATGATTTGGTGCCGCTGTTTCCTTCATTTTCTCGCCTATCTATTCGGGGAGGCGTGGGGATAACGGGGGCTATTCCCGACGAGGCAGCGCTATCTAAACGAAAAACAATATTTCACGTAACCTTTCCAACAGACTATGTGGATCCTGATGGGGGGTATCTACAAGTCATCCGAGATGAAAACCCCGATTTAAAATGGGAAGAAAAAAAAGAGTGGAATATAGGCATAGACGCAGAAAAGGGGCGGTGGAGCGCCTTCGTTGAAGCCTATACTAGGCAAGTAACGGGCTTGTACACCAGACAATCCGGTGAGCAATTTTACGACCCATATACCTACGTCAACGCGAACGCCATCAGGACACTGGGCCTGGAAGCGGGCCTGGATATCAGCCTGTTGGAACAACAACACACCACATACCAAACCGGTATCAGGCTGTCCACGTTCAAAACAACTTACACTGAACTCAACGCCGAACTCATCATGCTGCAAGACGGTTGCTGTGGCTCGGTCAATCCTTGGGTATTAGCCTATAAGGGCGGCACGGTAGGTCATCTGATGGGACCGGTATTCAACGGCGTTGGGCCGGTGGGGGAAGCCCTCTTTGTCGATATTAACGGCGACGGCATCGTCGTCAGCCAGTTTGACAATCTGCCGCCCGGCGTTTCCGATGCCGACTTGGCCCTACTCGGGCAAGGCACGCCGAAATTGGAGTTGGGTTGGTGGCACAGCCTACAGCACAAAGGCTGGTCGGTAAACGCACTCATCAGAGGCGCATTTGGCCACAGCCTCGTCAACAGGTACCGGCAGTTTTATGAAGGCATCGGTTTGGGCAATGGCAACAATCCGTACAATTATGTACAAACCGAACTGGCTGTAAACAACTTGCGCAGCCGAACATTTACCAGCCTCTTTATAGAAAAAGCGAGCTTTGTGAAACTGGACTACATCAGCATCAGCAAAGCCATTAAAACAGGATTTCCCGAATTTGAACTCAGCGTAGGCCTCCAAAACGTGCTGCTGGCCAGCCGCTATACCGGCACCGACCCCGAACCAGCATTGGAAGACGCTGGCGACGTACTTTATAGTGGATATGCTACCGACAGAGCACCTTCACCAGTCATCCAAGGCATTGACAGGAGGAACCAATACATTCCAGCTAGGCAATTCGTTTTGGGGGTGGCGGCGCGGTTTTGAGTGGTTGTTGGTTGGGGTAGGGGATCGTGCAGCCGTAGTGCAAGCGAATGCGAGTATCGACTATTTTTACATTGTTAAATGAAGTCTAATTTCATTCCTTTAATTTAATCCACATTGCGTAGCTGGCCTATTTTCCGCTGCGAAAAAAAATATTTTCGCCAAAATTCGCACTAATTTAGGGTAAAAATCGGTTGGTTGATTTTTCAAAACACTGATAATCAGGTGATTGATTTTTTGAAAATCGTTTTGTAGTACACAGGGGAGTTGACTGGGTGGGGGGATACAGCGGTATTACAGTATCTTTGCGGCATGTATTTCAAAGCCAGCGGGCGGGTAAATCCGGCCACCGAAAAGTACGACAGCTATTACCGACTCGTGGAGAGTTACCGTAATGCAGAAGGTCG
>CALMIR010000179.1 GCA_937864265.1 uncultured Saprospirales bacterium
AGATCGAACATCGTACATCGTTAATTCCTGCCCGAATGGTGAATGAAATGAGCCAAGCGGGGTACATCATTGATCGGAAATCCAGAAGTTGGGTGAGAGTGAGGGTGAGGGTGTGGGTGTGGGTGTGTTGCAACACTAAGGCAGTAAGAAAGTAAGGGAGTAAGATCGCAATCGTACATCGTTAATTCCTGCCCGAATGGTGAATGAAATGAGCCAGGCGGGGTACATCATTGATCGGAAATCCAGAAGTTGGGTGAGGGTGAGGGTGAGGGTGAGAGTGAGAGTGAGAGTGAGGGTGAGGGTGTGTTGCAACACTGAGATCACTCCCGTCCGACCGGGCATCCGGGCGGGAAGAAAGTCCCGTCCGACCGGATCGTCCGGGCAAGAAGGCACTAAGGGCGTGTGAGTGTGGGCATAGCGAGACCCGCGATGCTTAAACCTCAAATACTCCCTGCCTGACCGGGTGCAGCCCGGGCGGGAAAAGCCTAGCTTGCCTGTCTTCGCGGGATCAGCCGGGTAAAAAACCAGAGACCAGAAACTTCAAACCCTTTCCAAAATCAACGCATAGCCTTGGCCAACGCCTATACACATAGTAGCCAGGGCGTAGCGTTCTTTTTGGTGTTCCAATTCCAGTGCGGCAGAGAAGGCAATGCGGACACCCGACATACCTAGCGGGTGGCCTAGCGCAATGGCGCCTCCATTGGGATTGAGGCGGGGGTCGTCGTCCGCCAGTCCGAACTGGCGGATACAGGCTAGCGATTGGGCGGCAAAGGCTTCATTGAGTTCAATAATGCCCATATCTGACAAGCGGAGACCTGCTTTTTTTAGGGCTGCCTCCGTTGCTGGTACAGGGCCGATACCCATAATGCGGGGTTCAACACCTTTTACGGAGGAGGCGACTATTCGAGCTTTGGGAATCAGTCCATATTTTTTCACGGCAGCTTCTGAGGCGATTATCAGAGCCGCTGCGCCATCGTTCAGCCCAGAGGCATTGCCTGCCGTCACGCTACCGTCCTTTTTGAACGCCGGGCGCAGGGCAGCTAGCTTTTCTGGTGTGGTTTGCGGCTTGAGGAACTCATCCTGGTCAAATATTTTGGGTGCTCCTTTTCTGACGGGAATGGATACTGGGCTGATTTCCTGAGCAAACCGGCCTACGGCCTGTGCTTTTGCCGCTTTCATTTGCGATTGCCACGCAAAGCGATCCTGATTTTCCCGGCTGATCTGGTACAACTCGGCCAGGTTTTCGGCGGTCTTGCCCATCGCTTCCGTGCCGTATAGCTGTTCCATCTTGGGGTTGATGAAGCGCCAGCCAAAGCTGGAGTCGTACATTTGGGCGTCAGTGCCATAGCCTGTGGAGGGCTTGGCAATGACCAATGGGCCGCGGGTCATGTGCTCGACGCCGCCAGCAATAAAAACGTCGCCATCCCCATGATGGATTGCTCTGGCTGCATGGACTATTGCCGACATACCGGATGCGCAGAGCCGATTGACGGTTTCGCCAGGTACGGTAAAGGGTAGTCCTGCCAATAGGAGCGCCATTCTGGCTACGTTGCGGTTGTCGTCGCCAGCTTGGTTGACACAACCGAGTATGACATCATCATAATCTGCCAGAGGAATGGCCGGGTGTGCTTTGACCAGTGCTTCTATTACGTGGGCGGCCAGGTCGTCGGCCCTTACAGGAGCTAGCGAGCCACCAAAACTGCCAATGGGTGTTCGGATGCCGTCAATGAGGTAGGCTTGTTTCATGCTTACTTATTAGTTGAGTGCAAAAGTAGCGTTTTCTGCCCGATCGGTAGTCGGGTTTTCAGGGTTTATGCTTTAAAACTTGTAGTTGACTCAGCATGTGCTAACCTGCTGAGTTCTTTTCCACAATTTAGCGAGGCACTCGAAGTGTCCCGCTAAATAGGGCTTGCCATCTCTACCTGACTTGTCAAAGAACCACATTTTTTTGTGCAAACCTTGTTGTTTTGAAAGCCCTGTTGTATATTGCTTGGGTATTTTGATAGAGCGGAATAGCCGATTACAAACGGTTATAATCGTTTGTAATCGGGTAGGCGCGGAGGGCTGGGAGCGTATGGTTGTCGTGAGGAGTGGCCTAGTTTATTTAATTGATTTCCAATTTATTGCGATAAACAGGCGGCTTCTCCTATAGCGGATATAGACGCACCTCGGGTGACTAAGTAAAAGGCGAAGTGCGTTAGTACGCTTGTTATCGCCAAAAAGAAAATAAAAAATGAATAAATTACTTAACAAGATTCCAGTTGCTCTTAGAGTGCTAATCCTTATTGTTTCATCTATAGCCTTAGGGATATCACTGTTTTGGGCATACACAGAAAAAAACCAAATTGAACCTAAATTAAGTGTTGTTACATCGTTATTGGCAATCTTAATCTTTGGCGCTGATATTTATAGCCAACTAAATAACAACAACTCTTTGCAAACGCCAACTACGAATACAACTACTCATACTCATTCTGGTAAAGGAGATATTGTTGCGGGCGACAAAGTAAAGGGCGACAAAGTTCAAGGAAACAAATATTCAAAATAATGGACTTCATAAAAGGCGACAAAATAAAGGGTGACAAAGTTTTAGGGGATAAAAACATAATTTTGAGATTACCCAGTTGGTTACTGTGGGTTATCTCAATCTTAATTGTCTTTATTTCAATTTATTTCTTATTTTTTCACAAAACTCCTCATTTTCGCACTTTATATTTTGAAGTTAATGGACAAGGTATTGATTTTATGCTTGAAAACAAGATAGAGCCTGATTGGATTAGTAAATTAGGAGGAAAAGCATATTTATGCGAGAACAACGTACTTGGAAATGCTAAAAAATTGAGGTCTATGTATAATATAGCATCTATTAAAATTGACGATGAAGTTGATATGGGCTATGTAAATGAATTGTATTATGACTTTCATTTAGATAACAATCAAATAGATTCAATACAAAAAATAAGAATCAATAAAGCACATAATACTTCAGAAGCAATAGATAAACGGCAAAATGAAATAAGTAAATATTTGATTTGTACTTCTGGAAATGAATACATTACAAGAAGCGT
The DNA here is from genome assembly GCA_937864265.1 of uncultured Saprospirales bacterium. GTDB lineage: Bacteria > Bacteroidota > Bacteroidia > Chitinophagales > Saprospiraceae > CALMIR01. The sequence goes on from CALMIR010000179.1 coordinate 3,069, forward strand.
CAGCAGAGAAGATGCTGCGTTATCAATGAAAACCTTGCCTGAATGCTCCAAATATGTAACTAATGTCAAAAGGGTCAAACATTCTGATTCTTCCATTGTATGCACACGATTTGCTAGCTTAACGGAAGTCAATGATTTTTATTGGCGCTCTATAGATGATGATGACACTGAGGAGTATTTTCATAAAATAGATAACCAATTAATAGACTTTCTCAACGAAATTTCACCAAATTGGATACCTACCGACTTGATTCCATACACTATTTATCCAACCTACTTTGACAGCTCCATACATATTCCTACACAACGAGCAGATGTTGGAGATATTGTGACTGGGTTTGATAAAGAAATTGAGTTTCCTGTTTTAAAAATGAAAGTAATTGTTATTGAGAATTTAGAAGATAAGCCAATCAGAATTGAGTCTATTAAATATTCAGAAATATTTAACAACGCAAAGCCTAAGTTAAGAACACTACTTTTGAATAATAAATTATTAGATGAATCTGAAATAAAAAATATTTCAGGAGATATTTTTTTCCCCCCTATATATTTAATGCCCTCTGAAAAAATAATTGTTCCTAATTATTTGTATTTGGAAACATCAGGCAATAAAAAATATATCTTTGGTCCGAGTTTTAAAATACACCAAATTAAAATTAGCGGCGAAAATTTTACGTTCAGAGAAGAGCGCTCCACTGAATTTAAATTATATTTAGAGGGGTTGGGTACTGGTAGTTGCCCTTATGCTTTTACTAAAAATTATAAAAAAAAGGGGGATTCGTTAATAAACCAAGGAGCATTTTTAGTTGGTCAAGAACGAAGCCAATACAATTATTTAGATACAATTAGAATTTCAAATTTTGACGATGGTATTTATATAGCCGAATTAGAAAAAGAATTGTCATTTATTGATTATGTAACGATATTAGAAAAAAAGAAATCTGGAAAGACTGTCTTGTACGCTTGTGAAATCCCAGAATTACAAAACATTGATGGAAAGTTCTGTACTTTATTCCCGGGAAATTTATTTAAAATCCCATTTAACATACCTCATGAGTCCCCAACAAGCACCTATTATTTGATTTCCAAGGGCTATTATAGACCGTTTAAATATAAAAGGCGATAACAATGCATGGAACGCCTATGCTGCCCAATGCCAACCCCCAAGCCAACGCAGGGCAGCACAGCGTCCATGCGCCCGTTGTGGGCAACTAAACTCAAGCCCCTTTTTCCATAAATTATTCAGCCAAATAACCTGAATATCCTACCTTTGCAGGAAAGCTTTCAAGGCAATGCAAGCACTAAAAATAATTGTCTCCATATATAGAGAACTGATTAACAGAATGACCAAAGGAGGTATTCCTATTGATCTCAGACTGAAACCGGTTGTCGGAACAGTGCAAGACGATCCGTTTGATACGTGGATTGAGTTAGAAATAAAGAAAGCATTACCCGCGAACTATGAGATTTATCATTCTGGAGCATTAACAACACCAGACATCATCATCCGCGACAAAAAAGACGGAACAATTGTCGGCTTAGAAATCAAAAAATTGATACAGAAGCCAAATGGTAGTGATTCACGAGGGCTGACCATCGACTATAACAGTAGTTTACCTTGTGGCTCAACAATGGTGAAAATTGGTATTGAAACCCTGATTATCCCTTGCTTTTACCTTTTTGCATTGCTTGACCCCACAAGCAGAAACATAGTTACGCTGATTTTATTGGACGGTGATTTTCTGAATTACGATTTCGACCTTCACAAAGAGTCAAAATATTCAAATTATACAGAATACAATCATGGTCCTTATGGAGAAGGCTCGGTAAGGCATCGCAAGATGTATACTTACCCCAATCCATTGAATTCCAAAATCGACAAGTTTCATAGGCGACAGATTATTGTCGCTAAAAAAAGTGACTTTGAAAAAATAAAAGATACAAAAAACATCATAGAGCAAATTGTCCGAACTGACAAATATGGAAACTCATTTTACTACTACCTCAAAGACGAAACGAGAAACGCATTATCTTCTCTTGATACTTTAACTACGCTTGAAGGTATCTTTGATTTATGCAAAGAGCGCCAGCCCAAAGCTCGTGTAGCTGCTATACCGGTTCTACCACATCTAAAAACCAGCGACAATGTTTAACATCAGGGCTGAAAATAAGACAGACTATACCTATTTGGGGCTGTTTGCAGGTGCAGGTGGACTTGATCTTGGTTTTGAACTTGCAGGTTTTCAACATACAGAATCCAATGAAATTTTGGATTATGCGGTAGAGACGCTACGTTTGAATCGCCCTGATTGGGAAGTTGTCCATGGAGATGTGAGGGAATATACCCCGTCTTTCAAAAAAGGGCTTGATGTCTTATTGGCTGGCTTTCCTTGTCAAGGGTTTTCACTCGGTGGAAATAGAGATGAAACGGATGAACGCAATACACTTTACCGTGAGGTTGTGCGCATAGCGAAGTACATGCAGCCCAGGGTTATCGTCATGGAAAACGTTTTGAATCTACGAACGATGAAACACCCTGAAACAGGAAAGCCATTTGCCCAACAAATTTCGGACGAACTTTCTGCAATTGGCTATACGACTACGTTTGACTTTTTTAGGGTGTCGCAACATGGGGTGCCACAGACAAGGCGTAGGTTCATTTTTGTGGCATACAAAGGTGATACTTTACGGCATTTTAAATTCCCTAATCCACAGAAAAAAGAAACAGGTATTAAATCGTTTTTATACGACCTAGGCCAAGATTTGTCAATCAATCTCCCTAATCACCACCCTGAATGGGGCTTTAAGAGTTATGCCCATACGGAAACAGGAGAACCTTTTGATGCATCAGAAATGGCCATACCAGTACGTTTTAGTCGAACAGCATCGGAAGGAAACCCTGTGAGAGATTTTGAATCGCCCTTTCCAGCCGTTGATACAGCAACCGTTTGGGGTTGGGCTAAAGGCAATGTTGTTGCTGAACGAATAATGAAAGATCGAGATGGCGCGATGTTTGTTCGTAACCCTGAAAGTGAAGCAAAATTATGGCGAATAAAAGCAAGTAGGTTGCGCCCTTTCACCGCAAGAGAATATGCACGACTACAAACCTTCCCTGACGATTGGGTATTCTACGGCAACAACAAAAGAGAGTTACAGTTACAAATAGGCAATGCTGTGCCTGTAATTTTCGCTGAAAAAGTTGCTTTGAAAGTTCGAGAAGCGCTAGAGTTTTTAGATGGCCGTAAGCCAGAAGTTCTCTTTGAAATTGGAGAGCAAATAAAACTTTTTTAATAGCTAGATTATGAAGAAAAGCCTACAACAAAGCATGGTCGCCTATGCTGCCCAAACCCAACCCGCAAAGCCAACGCAGGGCAGCACAGCGTCCATGCAACCGCCGGCCGACCACTAGCACCCCCATCTCAAACCAAATACCCGTCAAAAAAGCCCGAAAATTCGCAACTTTGTAACGACATTGAGCCTCTACCCTCTACAAGACCTACAAGCCTTACACCAATTCCTTCCGCTTCATGATTGGCACCTGCTTGGCCACAAACTGTACTGTCGTATCTTCGATGCTTTCCTCCATCAAGATGATTTTTCCCTGACGCAGGTTTTCCATTACGGCCTGACTGGGGTGGCGCACCGTGATCATTTCCAGGTTGCGATCGATGATGACTTTAAATTCCTTTTCAATCTGACGGGCAAAGCGATCCACCTTATCGTCTATGTCGTTGACACATACCCGGAAGCTGATGGCAGAGTTTTGCATCATGTTCACCTGCAGACGCAAGTCGGCAATGATGCTCATCAACTGGCTCATGTGGTGCTCCGCCACAAAAGAAAAATCGCGGGTGCTGATCTGGAGCAACGCTTGGTGGGATTCGATGGCGACCATAGGCGGATAAGTATCTTCGGCTTCGCTGCTGATGCAGGTGCCCTCGCCACTGGGTTCGATGAAGGATTTTACGTATAGTGGAATGCTCTTATTTTGCAGGGGCTTGATGGTCTTAGGGTGGATCACTTTGGCGCCGTAGTACGTCATTTCGATGGCCTCTTTGTAGGAAAGGCGATCCAATTTGGTCACATTATCGAACAAACGGGGGTCGCCAGTCAACACACCGGGCACATCTTTCCAGATGGTCATGCTTTCGGCGTTGAGGCAGTAGGAAAAAATAGCTGCTGAATAATCGGAGCCTTCCCGCCCTAAGGTAGTCGTGAAATTTTCCGTTGTGCTGCCTATGAATCCCTGCGTCAGGACAAACCCGGGCTGTTCTAACATCGGCTTCAGGATTTTTTCGGCGCGTTCCTCCGTTTCCTCCCATTGCACCCAGCCTTCCCGGAAAATATCGTCCGTCAAAATAATGTCCCGGGCATCCAGCCATTGGGTCGGCAAGCCCGCTTTATTGAGATAAGCGGCCACAATTTTGGAGGAGACCAGTTCGCCGATGGACACCAATTGATCGTACATAAAATCATAATTGGGGTGGGGTGGCTCGTCCAGAATCCATTCTATCTCCACAAAAGAATCATTGACAAGGGCATACACTTCATCCTCAGAAGCAAACAGTTCGTTCATAATGCCATAGTGGTAGTCTTTCACCAGTTTCAGCTTTTCCTGCGCCTGGCCATCTTGTGCCGCATGCGCTTCTGCTACAGCCTGTAAGCCATCCGTGGTTTTGCCCATGGCCGATACAATGATTACCAATTTCTCCTGGCCAAATGTTTTCAGAATCTGAGTTACATTTTTGACCGCATCCGCACTTTTTAAGGAAGAACCTCCAAATTTGAAAACCTTAATCACTTGCTTCATTTCAGACTTTTGTTTTTTTCGGGGGCGAAAAGTAAGGAATTGTAGGTATATTTTTTTTAAAAACCGCCTTGCAACGAAAACTTTGTTTATTTTTGCGGCTCAAATTTTGAGACCATTTCTAAGAAATCAATTTTTTATCGCAATGGCAAGAAGAAAAAACAGAAAACAGGCCGACGAAACCCTGGTGGATATTGTTGAAGTAAGGGATCAGGCACAGAGTTTCATCGATAGAAATCAAAAAGTGATTTTTGGTGTGCTGACGGCCTTAGTGGTGTTGGTCGGTGGATACTTTGCCTACAACAACTTTTATAAAAAACCGCGCCAACAGGAAGCGGTGGAGCAGATGTTCCGCGCCCAGGAGCAATTCGAACGCGACTCTTTTGCCCTGGCACTCACCAATCCCGGTGGTGGCTATATGGGTTTCCTCGATATCATCGAAAATTACAGCGGCACCAAAGCGGCTAACATTGCTTTGTACTATACCGGCATCTCTTACCTCAATCTAGGTAAATTCGATGCAGCCATCGACTATTTGAAGGACTTCAAACCAGTAGGGCAAGTAACGCCGATGATGCGCTATGGCGCCTTGGGCGATGCTTATTCCGAATTGCAGGACTTTGACCAGGCCATGAGCTATTATAAAAAGGCACTCGGCGAAGAGGCCAATGATGCGATCACGCCTTATTTTATGAAAAAAGTGGCCATGCTGCACGAGCGCAACGGCAATACAGCAGAAGCGCTGAAACTGTACCAGGAAATATACCGCGATTATCCTAACTCTGCCGTTGGGCGCGACATTCAGAAATACATTGCCCGTTTGGAAGGCAATAATTGATACGATCATAACGCCGGGCCAAACAAAAGCCCGGCGTTGTGCTTTATATAAGTTTTCTACCTCAAAACCACACCCCCTTTCGATTATTGCATTCATTCCAACCGCTCAATTCGGTTTCCTCAAAAACAAACTCCCGATGAAAATACTGTCCACCTGCTTGCTTGCTCTTTTCTTTGCAGCGACACTTTTCAGTCAGCAGTCTTATAAAATAGGCTGCATTGGGTTCTACAACTTTGAAAACCTGTTCGATACCCTAGATACCCCCGATGTAAATGATTTTGAATTTACACCAGAGGGCGATAACCGCTATACGCCAGAAGTGTATCGGGAAAAACTGACCAATCTATCCCGCGTGGTAGCCGAACTAGGGCTTGAACTGACACCAGACGGCGTAGCCCTTCTGGGCGTTTCGGAGATCGAAAACCGGAGTGTGCTGGAAGATTTTGTACAGCAGCCATCCGTAAAAGCCCGCAATTACCAGATCGTGCACTACGATTCTCCCGACCGGAGAGGCATTGATGTAGGGCTTTTATACAACCCAAAATATTACGAAGTTAGCTCCAGTGCTTCTGTCCCACTTTACCTTTTCGACTCCAATGGCGACAGCATTTTTACCCGCGATATATTGCTGGTATCCGGTCTTTTCGACGGCGAGCCTTTGCACGTGATGGTCAACCACTGGCCCAGCCGCCGGGGAGGCGAGGCAGCTACCCAGCCTTTGCGAAATGCCGCTGCCTTGAAATGCAAAACGATAGCCGATTCCATCATGGCCGTTGATCCTTCAGCTAAAGTCATCATCATGGGCGACTTGAACGACGACCCCAGCAGCCCCAGTGTTCGGGAGGTCATACAGGCCAAGCGAAAAAAAGAGGAGGTCAAAGCAGGGGGCTTTTTCAACCCGATGTACGATTATTATAAAAAGGGAATAGGCACGCTGGCCTACCGCGATGCCTGGAGTTTGTTCGATCAATTGATCATTTCTTCCACTTTTCTGGACGGCGACAAAAGCGAATACCAGTTTTACAAAGCCATCGTACACAATCCGCCCTATTTAACGCAAAAAGAAGGCGCATTCAAAGGATATCCGTTTCGCACTTACGCCGGAAATACCTATCTTGGCGGCTACAGCGACCATTTCCCGGTTTATCTTTTCATTATCAAACCCAATTAATCGGCAGTATCGGTGATAGAACAGCAACCCTTTGAACTGAGCAAGGATTTTCAATATGTATTGAACTTGCTGGAAAAAGAGGGAAAAAATGTGTTCATCACAGGCCGGGCAGGAACGGGTAAGTCCACCCTCTTGCAGCTTTTCCGGCAAACGACCCGAAAAAAAATAGCTGTACTGGCACCTACCGGCGTAGCCGCTTTGAATGTAAAAGGGCAAACTATCCATTCCTTTTTCCGCTTTCCACCCAAGCCCCTTTCCCGAAACGAAATACTCAAGCGCCGCGACCGCCGTTTGTACCAAAACCTCGATATGCTGATCATCGACGAAATATCGATGGTCAGAGCCGACCTTTTGGATCAGATGGATTATTTCCTGCGCATCAACCGGGAAAAACCGCAGCCTTTCGGCGGTTTGCAAATGGTTTTCTTTGGCGATCTGTTCCAGTTGCCGCCAGTGGTCGGATCGGAGGCAGAGGCCATGCGCTTTCAGATGCTGTACGATTCGCCTTATTTCTTTTCTGCGCACGTATTACAGGAAGGCTTTGAATGGGAAGGTTTTGAATTGAAAAAGGTGTATCGCCAGGAAAATCGCCATTTCTTGCGCCTGCTCGATGCCATTCGCATCAATGAACTGGACTACGACGATCTGGACGACCTCAATCGCCGTTATTTGCCCAATTTTCAACCGACCGAACCCCACATCATCCTCTCTGCTCGCAATGCCTCTGTGGATAGAATCAACAGATTGGAATTGGAAAAAATACCGCTGGAAGAAAAAAGCTACCGAGCTACCATCAAGGGCGATTTCAACGAAGCCCTGTTTCCGACCGAAGCCAATCTGCGCCTGAAAGTAGGCGCACAAGTGATGTTTTTAAAAAATGACCCGGACGGCCTTTTCGTCAATGGCACCATCGGGCAGGTTCGGGATTTAAAGCCAGAACAAGTCATCATCCAAACAGAACAGGCCTCTGGGAAAACCGTGGACATCACCCTGGAAGCGTTCGAGTGGGAAATCGTCCGCTATAAAGTATCGGAAAACGATCCCGATGCCATCGAAACGGAAGTCATTGGCTCCTTCAAGCAGTTGCCACTCAAACTGGCCTGGGTCATCACCATCCACAAATCACAGGGAAAAACTTTCGACCGCGCGATCATCGATTTGGGCAAAGGCGCTTTTGAACACGGCCAAACCTACGTAGCGCTCAGCCGTTGCCGAACCCTGGAGGGCATCGTTCTCCAACAACCCATCCGCCACCAGGATGTCTTGACCGACGAGCGGGTCATCGAGTTTTACCAAAGGTGGTTTTAGAAAAGTTGATTGCTTGAAGCGTTCTCGCCCGGACAGAAAAGATGTGCGTATGGGAACGCAGATAGGGCGGATCAAACAGATTTTCGCGGATATAGCTAGGCTCAAGCCCAGACACTCCAGCGGAGTGTTATCCTTGTTGCCCAGATATAGCCCAGCCAACGCGCTCCAGCGGAGCGCTATCTCGCGGAAAAAAGCTAATCCGTGTGCCTCCGCATCATCCGCGTCATCCGTGAACCATCAAGGGCCGTATGGGAACGCAGATAGGGCGGATCAAACAGATTTTCGCGGATATAGCTAGGCTCAAGCCCAGACACTCCAGCGGAGTGTTATCCTTGTTGCCCAGATATAGCCCAGCCAACGCGCTCCAGCGGAGCGCTATCTCGCGGAAAAAAGCTAATCCGTGTGCCTCCGCATCATCCGCGTCATCCGTGAACCATCAAGGGCCGTATGGGAACGCAGATAGGGCGGATCAAACAGATTTTCGCGGATATAGCTAGGC
>CALMIR010000180.1 GCA_937864265.1 uncultured Saprospirales bacterium
CTTTATGGTGCAATCTTAGCAGGAATTGGCGTATTTGCAAGGTGCAGAGGCTGACACGCGGCGGCCAAAGGCCGCTACCAAAAAGTTTGTGACTAGCAGTGGAAATAACTAACACATTGATGCTGTTTTCGACTACTCAAAGATGTAAGTTCGTGCCTTATTTTACAATTTTAACACTTCTACTATTGTAAATATCAAACAGCATTTGTACATTTACGTCAATTTAATAGGAATACCATTTCCTGTTTGCTAACGCGCGTTAATACCAGACAGATTACACAAAAGCTACTTTTGCCAAACTTGTTGTTTCAAGTTTGTGGTATTGTCTTTTTTAACCAATCAAAATATTTTTTTATGAAAACAAGCTTTTTGTTTAATGCATTGGAAATCAACGCATTAAAAACGGGGGGGTAAACTCTTCCTGCTGATGCTCCTCATGGCAAGTGCTGCTTGCACAAAAGAAGTGGCGCAAGAAATTCCTGAAAGCCTGCTAAGCGTTTATGAACTACAAAATGATTTTAACCCTCCTGGTGAAGCATGGGTACGAGCCAATGTAGCACAGTTCCTCGACGCAGTTCCTGCTGATGAAGTAGCTGGAAGGACTACATTTGAAGACACCGAAGTTCACGAAGCGCGATGGATTATGGAAGCTGCCGGTAACTATGTTTATAATGTAAACGCTCAATCTGGGGAAATCACCACATTTCAGGAATATACCCTGAATGTGACCAATACCACAGATGCTAGCGGGGAACTGCAAATGGAAGGCAGTGCCATGACTACGGCATTTGCCAGCCTGCAAAACAGCATCAACCAGGATGCCGCTCAAATTGGAAAAGCACCTGCCCTGGTGGATATAGAGTTACAGCAGGCAGATGGACAGGCTTCCACGATAAAGGCTAAGGTGGGTTATGTGAAAAGTGCAGTGCCAGTCGGTGGGTGTGACAACGATCCGAATATTCCAAACCCAACCACAAACTGGGATAACGCAGCCCAAGTTGTAGAAGAAATGATAGTAGATTCCTTGGCCGCTTTTTATGCAATAGAACCAGGATGTGGTATCTGGACACCACAAACAGCTATATACACATGGGATGGTAATTCTAATGATGTATTTCGATGCAATAACTCAGGAGTTATTTGTTTGACCCAAAGATCAGGCAACCCGCCTCCACAATATCAATGCGTCTGGGCACCAGTAGATGCATCTGCTGCTATAGATATTGCGATGGAATACATCCAACAGTATAATACCCTACCTAACGGTGGTGTATATGAACATCCTTGGGTTCTGGAAAGCATATATCTGGATGACTTTGATTTTTTCTGGGAAGGAACGATTGATGTTCATACAGTAGGGTTAAACTTTCGCTATATTATTGCCATACAATTATCCTACTGTTATTGATTTTTTTTGAGCCATCACTAGAGTATATTAAAGGGAATTTTGAATGGGAAATACAAACAGAGCCTCCTTATGAAAATTATTTTAATAAACTCTACTATAGATCGGAGTCACAAAAAATTTTTCCCATTATGCCGTTGCAGCACTCAATACGGTTGCTGCAACGGCTAAAACTCTAATCTCATGCGAACGTATATCTTTTTTAGTTTATTCTTCCTTTTTTCATCTCGTGTGCAAGGACAAAATCCCGAGTACATCAACCCCAGCCCGGTACAAGCTTTTGAGGCGGCAACTACTCCAAGTGGCGGAATAGTAGGAGATCAGGTAAGAAGTGTTGAAATACTTGATGACCAATTATGGTATATTTACAATAGGAATCCCTATTATAGCGTACCCAACGGGAGTGAAATACTGGCGCAATTGGATGGACATATCTCATTGCTGAAAATAAGGGATTTGGAGTTGGGCGTTTCGGAAGAAATCCCGATTTGGTCTTCTAGTGATACAGCCTATTATTTTGCAAGAAAATGGCTTCTCATGGAGAATGGGGAACTTTTGATAATCGGCGGAAGGTTCTCAACAGTTACCAGCAGCAGCAAATTTTTCATTCAAAGACGCGATGTACAGTTTCAGTTGTTGGATCATATAGAATTGGATTTGCCCATAGATGACACCGAACTGGGTACTATAGATGCCATTATCAATCAAAATGGCAACCTTGTGCTAAGTGGTTTTTTAGTACATGGTTATTTAGATAGTGATTTATTGCTCTGCGAAGTCACTTTATCCGGTGAAATTATCCGTATAAACGATCAGGTTTTACCTATGATAAGTTTTGCAAACAACGGTTATTTGAATCAACTGGAAAATGGCAACTACCTTGTATCTCCCTATGTTATAGTAGATTCGGCCTTTAACCTGGTATCCACCCAAAGCCCGGTTGCTACAGGCCTTCGCCCAGCCCGGAATATCTTACTCGATGGTAATAGGGTGCTTTATGCCGGCAATCTATTTTGGATTGAACCGAATATGATTTATTTTTCAGATGCCATTTTCGTGACGGATATGGATACCGGACAAACAGATACCTTGTTCAATAGGGCTTACGATGCAGATATTTACAGCTCTGGAGATTCTGATTACTTTGCCCTATCTGCTACCGATACCAACCATATTTACTATGCGACTGAAAATCTGAACCAGATATACTTGTACAGTGTGGGTATAAATGGCATAGAGAATTGGTCGCTTTACTTCAACGGCACTGGAGGGGGGTTGCACCCAATTTATATTGTTACTATGCCCGATCAGGGTTGCCTCTTGCTCATTAGGCGGGAAGAGTTTGCCAATATTCCGATTACGGGAATCACCCGAGACGTAGAATACGTCCGCTTCGATAAAGACGGCCAGGTAGTGGGCATATCCAGTGCGCTGGAGGCGGCTGGTTGGACACCCAAACCCATACTGGTTTATCCCAATCCGGTACGCGATCAGTGCTTTTTTACCTTTGGGTCGAATTGGGAGGAATTGTCCATTCGCCTGTTTGACGGGCAGGGACGCTTGCTCATTGAGGAAAACATCATGGACAAGCAGATGAATTTGTCGGGGCTACCCGTTGGCAGGTACGCCTACCAGATCTTCAGTGATGGAAAAGTAATACAAAGCGGGCTGTTGGTGAAAGGGGCGGAGTAAGTGTCATTCAACAATGGTTCACTAACTCCTAATTGCTTGACTTTATGGTGCAATCTTAGCAGGAATTGGCGTATTTGCAAGGTGCAGAGGCTGACACGCGGCGGCCAAAGGCCGCTACCAAAAAGTTTG
>CALMIR010000181.1 GCA_937864265.1 uncultured Saprospirales bacterium
AGCCCAACCCGCAAAAGCCAACGCACGGCGGCACGGGCGTACATCCAAACGTTGTGCGTCATGCTTGGGCGACAGTGGGTCATTTTTACTAACTGACTAAGTTAAGAATTGACATGTATAAAAATGTTCCGACTGAAATAAAAAAAATTAAACTCAACTCCGACCTCTATAATCTCCACAAGAACGGGACGGGTAAAAGTAATTTCGGAATGGACAGCACTTCCGAACTGCTTGATGGAGGTTTCGGACTTTATTCTACTGCTGATTTAAAGAAGAATATTGGTCCAATTAAGACAGAGTATTTCAGAATTTCATTGACACGAAAAGGTAAAGCCAGTTTTGACATCGGACTTGAAAAATATCAGCCCCACCGAAACTGTATCTTATTTGGCATACCAGGACAAATTTTTTCACTGCACAACATCAGTAACGACTTTCTTGCTTACTATATGCTGTTTACCGAAGACTTTGCTTCTGATGCTTTTATAAAGTTGAATAAAAAACAACATTTCCCCTTTCTAACCTATTCAGGACTTCAATGTTTTGAATTAGACGATGACACAGCCAACGAAATTGAAAGCATCATCTTTAAAATGAATGAAGAGATTAAAAAGAATAAATCGGAATGCAGTGAAGTTATCCGCTTATACATTCAACTCATACTCACCCATGCAAACAGAAATTATGGGGCAATATTGCTTTCTAATTATGGCACATCTCACACACTGCAAAACCTATTCAACAGTTATCTGAAATTGGTAAGCCAACATTTCTTATCCGTTCGGAAAGTAGCAGACTATGCGGAAATGCTTTATGTTTCACCCGACCACCTTAACAGAGCAATAAAATCCTGTTCAGACAAAACAGCGCACGAACTCATTGACGAAATGGTTTTGATAGAAGCAAAAACATATCTGCTTCACTCCAGCCTGACTATTTCAGAAATTGCTTACAAGCTAGAGTTTGCCGACCCTTCGCACTTCAATAGGTTTTTTAAAAAACTATGCGACCAAACACCACTTGACTTTCGCAGGAAGTCGTAATTGTTCCATTACTAATCGGATTTATACAACGTCAGTATCTGTTGTTTAATGATTTTTGTAACGTCAAATCAATTATTCATTAACTAAATTCAATACAAAAATGACAACAGAAAAAAACAAAGCACTTGTCCGCAGAGTAAACAAAGAATTTATTGAAGGCGGAAACATAGACACATTCAATGAAATCTTTTCAGATGATTTTGTAAACCACACGGCTCCTCCCGGCTCACCCAAAAACCGTGACGGTGTAATTTACTTTTTCAATCATCTGTTGAAACCCGCTTTCCCTGACCTGAAAGTTGAAATTCACGACATGGTTGCCGAAGCAGACAAGGTAACTACACGAAAATCTTTTCATGCAACACATAAGGGAGAATTTTTCGGAGTGCAACCGACAAATAAAGAAGTAGTGATGGAAGTAATTGACATCATTCAACTTCGTGACGGAAAATATATTGGACATTGGGGCATCCTCGACTTGCATAGTTTGATGGCTCAACTGAACGCCTGAAGTAGCACGAACGAACAACAATAGATAAGAGTCCATACCAGCGAAACCAAGCCCACGGCAAATTCGCTGCAAGCCAACGCACTGGCGAATTTGCTGGCACGTCGCCTAGCCTATCGTTGCCTTGCTTTTGAAACACCCCGGCCAAAATAAAAGGTGCTATGGCGCCTTCCGTGCCTTTGATTAAAAGCGTAGCCTTTTCTTCCGCCTTCCGTGCGGTTATGATTTGCGCGGTTCGCTCATCATCGCGATAGCGCGTCAGGAGTCGTTCTAGATTGCCGTTCACGGGCGCAAATATACAGTATGGCCGGAGAAAAATGACCTTGCCGAAGCACAAAACCTGAGGCGTATCCGTATAAGCCACACTGCCAATCGGGCGCTAGGCATCGCACTTGATAAACACTCCAGGTTGAACCCTAAACGCTATAAAGGAAGAGGGAGGTAGCGGGCGCTGTTTTGCCAGGCAAGTAAGCCGACGGGTGCAAATTTTTTGCTTTGCCCGGTTTGGAACATTGAAAATCGGGTTGTATCTTGTCGATCTGTTTCGCGCTGATCGGAATAGCCGATTGCAAACGGTTATAATCGTTTGATGGCGTTCCCGAATGGAGAAAACGAGTCTTTCTGAATGTGAAAATAGCCGCCACAGTGAATGATCGCTGTAACTGGCGGCCTTACAGCCTGTCATTTATACGGATTTTGAACTCCAGTATTCGCAGCGATATGGATGGGAATATCATTTTGGCAAAATAATAAATTAGTCAACGCCATGCGAAATATTTCACTCACCATGCTTTTGTCGTTAGCACTTGCAACAAGCCTCTGGGCGCAGCCCTATTTTGGCAAAGAACTCATAGTAGGTTCGTCGCTGACCTATATTTGGGATGGGGATAGGGAGATAGTTAATAATTACTTTCATGAGTTCACATGGGATAAAACAATAGCGGTACAGATCAGCCGTCCCTTATTCATGGGGTTGAGCTACAAAAATATTTATACATCAGGTTCAAGTTATTTTGAGCAGGAGGATAATGGGGGGACCTATTTTTTGGTTGGTGTTTTCGGTTTATATGAGCTTCACAGCCTGGATAGATCAAGGTTTTTTATAGAAATGTCCTACAGCTTGGGCAATTATTGCGACTGTGGGCCATTTGATCCATACAAGTCTTCGACACTGCTTAGTTATTTTGGGGTTGGCGGTTCTGTGAGTTGGCCCATCTGGAAAGATTTATTTTTAGATATAGGCTTCACCCTTCAACCGATAATAGGTAAGAGGGGGAACTATAATATCTACAACATAGGTGTGAATTATTTTTTGGGAACACAGCCTTAAGCTAACTTCGCATACCCGCCCGGGCAGGGCGGCGGAGATGACCACAGAAATGTTCATTAAAAAAAAACGAATAATATGAATAACAACATGAAAGCTGGGTTAATCGGATTATGCCTCATTTTCGGATTTGTTGCAAAAGCGCAAACAGCAGATAGCCAATCAGAAATGGAACAAATTACGGAAACATTAATGGATTATATCGAAGGTACAGCCAATGGACAACCCGAAAGATTAAGAAAGGCTTTTCACCCCGACTTTAATCTTTACACCGTTACACTCGAAGACAGTTTAAGAATTCGTTCAGGCGAAGAATACATTTCAAATATCAAAGAAGGAGAGAAGGCAAACCGCATTGGACGAATTATTTCCATCGATTACGAAAAAGATGCAGCAATGGCGAAAGCAGAAATTATCATCCCAAATTGGCGAATATTTATCGACTATTTTTTGCTGCTTAAATATGAAGGGACATGGAAAATTGTACACAAAAGTTACACTTGGAGAGAAATCCCTAAAAAAGAATAATCTCCTTCTGAGAACGTGTTTGGTAGGCTGAATTAGGTAAAAAAGGAGTCAGTCCGTAACTTGTTAATGGAAAAAACAAACAGGTTATGGTTACTCAATGGACTGAGCTTACTGACTCCCAATGGGAAGTTATAGAGAATATTTTTGCCGACCAAAAAATGAGGGTTCATTCTGTTCGTACTATATTAGATGCTATTCTATGGATCGTCCGAACAGGTTCTCACTGGAGGAATTTGGATCGGTTGTAGTGGCCAATATTTTCTACAAACCGACCCCATCAAACACCAACTAACAACAAACAAACTATTGCCGTCGCTTACAAAATTCCTATATTTGTCCAGCAACCAATACCCACTGATATGAAAGCGGAAGGCATGAATCCCACTATGACGCCAGTAGAAATGGCCAATAAAAACCACGAGGACATTCCCGGTAACCCGACAACGGCTACCAGCAGCGTTTTTCGCCTCAACGACCGATCGAACGGCCAGCCTTTGCGGGTGCTCAGCGAGGCCGATTGGCAGTTTTGGCAACACAATGGCTATGTCGTGGTGAAAAATGCCGTACCCCGCGAGCAAGCCCTCGAAACGGCGGCTTTCCTGTGGGCATTTGAAGAAAAAGACCCCAATGATCCGGAAACCTGGTACGCGCCAGCCCGTGCGGAGATGCGGATGAAGGAACTGACCAATAGCGGTATGGTAGAGGTGTATAACCACCAATTGTTGTGGAACAATCGCCAGATGCCGCGCGTCTATCAGGCTTTTGTGGACATTTGGGGCATGGAAAAGCTTTGGGTCACCATTGATCGCGCCAACCTCAATATGCCCATGCGACCGGGGCACGAGTTCCACGGATTCATCCATTGGGATTACGATCCGGAAACCAAGCCCCAGAATGTACAAGGGGTATTGGCGCTGGCCGATCAGCTAGACGAAAACATGGGCGGCTTCCAGTGCATCCCGCGCCTCTACCGCGAATACGAAACCTGGAAACTCAGCCAGCCCGACGATCGCAACCATTTTCAACCGGATACGACCGGCTTTGAAAACGATTTCCACAAAGTCAAAATGGAAGCTGGCGATTTGCTGATCTTCAACAGCCTCACACCGCATGGCATCCGGCCCAACCATTCCAAAGGCCAAGTGCGCATCGCCCAGTACATTTCCATGATGCCCGCCGAAGAGGACAATGAAGAACTTCGTCAATGGCGGATCAATTCCTGGAAAAATCGCATCGCACCTCAAGGCTATGCCTTTCCCGGCGACCCCCGCAATTGGGAACAAACCAAGTACCATACGGCGGAACTTTCTGACTTGGGCAAAAAACTACTCGGACTGGAACTTTGGTAAACCGTAAACGACCATGACTCACCTGAAAAATGGACAGCTTTATACCCAACTGAACACGGGGCAGGAAATGCCCTTGTTGGGGCTGGGTTGCTGGGATATGTACCAACAAGAAGCCCAGCAGGCAGTAGCTTGGGCTTTGGAAATCGGCTATCGGCTCATAGACACAGCAGCCATTTATCGGAATGAAGTGGAGGTCGGCAATGCCATCCGGCAATCGGGCATCCCCAGATCGGACATTTTCTTGACCACAAAACTGCACAATGCCGACCACGGCGACTACGACCAGGTGTTAAAGGCGTTTGAAGCTAGTCAACTGCGCCTGAATTGCGATTACATCGACTTGTACCTCATCCATTGGCCGGTGAAGCACAAACGAGCAGCATCGTGGAAAGCCCTGGAGCGGTTGTATGCAGAAGGCCGGGTGAAAGCCATCGGTATTTCTAACTTTCTGCTCCCTTTTTTGGAGGAAATGGCCACGTACGCCAATCTTAGGCCAGCGCTCAACCAAATCGAATTTTCTCCCTACCTTTTCCTAAAAGATGAACTGGAGTGGTGCCAGCAGCGAGACATCCAATTACAGGGCTATTCGCCGATAGCCCGGGGTGCTAAGTTCAAGGACAAAAAACTACGCGCTTTGGCTGAAAAATATGGGAAAACGCCCGCCCAAGTGATGATCCGATGGCAAATGGAACACGGGGTTTCCGTCATCCCAAAATCGGCTAACCAGAAGCGCCTAACAGAGAATTTTGATGTTTTTGACTTCCAAATCGCCGCCGCCGATATCGCTTTATTGGATGGTTTTCATGAAAACTTTCGGGTGGTGGACGATCCTATGGGCATGTGGTAGGTGTTTTTTTTTGTTCTTTGACAGTTTTTTGGGGAAACACAGGAATTGTCACAGAACCTATTTTTTTTGCTGAAGAAAAACCTAAATTGCCCAATCGTAGCAACGTATCCCCCCACCCAACCCCATCTTTCCCAGTAGAAAAAAGAGCCAGACCTT
>CALMIR010000182.1 GCA_937864265.1 uncultured Saprospirales bacterium
AACTTCGCCGTTTTTTTCTCAAGCGGAGCTTGAAAAAAGTGTACGGCTATCAAATTTCAAATATAAAGTGGCATTTGCACATAAAACTGGGTACCTAAAGCCGCTTGCGTTTTGAAATAAATAGCCCCATGCGCTTCTTCGACGATTTGTTTGCACATGGCCAGTCCAAGCCCCATGCCCGACGATTTGGTCGTGAAATTGGGTTGAAAAACCTTCGCTTGAATGTCTTCCGGGATACCAACGCCATTGTCGGTTATGCATACGAGTGCCTTGTTTTCATCAAGTGCCAGTTGAATGCCAATGGATGGCATGCGATCTTCCGGGATGGCCTGCAAGGCATTTTTCACCAGGTTGTTAAAAACCCGCAGCATTTGTTTTTGATCGGCAAAAACCATTACAGGGTTTTGGGGCACATCCAGCGCCCACCCATTTTGTTGCTCTTGTTGCTCTAAAAAGAGGTGATAGACGGAATGAATGGTTTCTCTCAAATCAAAAACAGTATTTTCCGCCTTGGGCATCTTTGCAAAATTGGAAAAAGCCGTAGCTATATTGGCTAGCCCATCAATCTGCTCGGTTAAGGTAGCTGAAATTCGATCCAGCATAGCGCCAATATTGCCGGGGTTGGATCGGAAAGCGTGCTGAAGGTATTGAATGCTCAGCTTCATGGGGGTAAGTGGGTTTTTTATTTCATGGGCTACTTGCTTGGCCATTTCCCGCCAGGCGCTCTCTCGTTCGGATTGTTTGAGTTTTTCTGTATTTTCTTCCAATTTAACAATCATTTGATTGTATTCAGAGACCAATTCTCCGATTTCATCTTCGCTTTTCCATTCCAAAGGTTCATTATTGCCCAGTTTGAAAGAACGCAATTTTTCGCCCAATTCCACCAAAGGTGCTGTGATAGAATTGGTGATCCAAAAAGCAATAGCTCCTGCAAAAAGCAGCAAAAACACATAAACACTGATGAGTTGGCTCATAAAGTGGCTCAAATCATCGCTGGCATTAAAGTCATCTTTTGGAAAAGCGACGCCTAATATGCTAGACGATGGATCGGTTGCTGTAGGAAGCGGAAGAAAAAGGGTTTTAAAAACGCGACCTTCCAAAGCATCCCTTTTCAAAAAATAGGCCTGTTTGTTCTGGGAAAATGCCTGGGTCAACGATGTTTCCAGCGATGTTGGCAAGAAATGCTGCTCAAACAGCGCAGGCAGCGAACTGGCGCACAACAGGCCATTTTTATGGTACAAAAAAAAGTCCGTTTGATGAATATCCGCTTGTGCTTTTAGTACCTCATTTGAAAGGATACACGATTCAAAGGAAGGCGTGCTGGCCTTCAGGCTTTTAATAACACTTTGGAGGGTAAACAGCGTTTCGCTTTCTTGCTGTTGGGCATATTGGTTTTTGTAAGCATGGGCGGTTAAGAAGCCGATGCATAAAAAACCGGCCAGAAATAAGCCTATTACAGCCAATTGGATGCGGTGGGTCAGAGAAGGGCGCCCCAGGAAAAATGGTTTAAGGGTTGCCGGAAACCAGCGGAGGCGTTGATTGATCGCAATGACTGTAATTAGCAAAAACAGCAAGAGCAAAAACAAATAGGAAAACAGCGATATTACTTGAAAATAGCCACCCAAATCTTCTCCAACGGCAACGCGATAATTGCCTTCCCGAAAATAATAGGTGTCGGCACGGGTGCTTTTAATGACGGCGTGCCAGGGGTTTGCCTGATCCCAGTTTGAGGCGGAAAGCCAAGTAGGCTTTTGGTAGCCTTTTCGAATCAGCAATTGATCTTCATAAAAAACGGCAAATTCTCGAAAGCTTTGAAAAGGCGTTTCCGGGAAAAGGCTTAGAAATGCCCGGCGAGAAGATTCCGCGCTCGGGCGCAAGGCGATAAGCATTTGGCTGGAATCGGCAAGCGGCAGTAGAATTCCCAAATAATAGTAATACGGATTGGCTGAAAAATGAAATAATGACGCTTGCTCGGCGTCTTTTTTGCCCCATTTTTCCAGTAAAGTGGCAACCTCTGGCCGACTTAGGGCGGCTGTTGAAATACTTATTTGCTTGGATTGTTCCAAATGGTAGTCGAAGGAATATGCCTTTTGCAAATAGGGAAACTGGTCTAATGCCTGTTTTACTTTGATCAAAGCGAGGCTATCCTGCCAGTGGATTTCTTCCGAATTTTGCTGATCCATCAACGATTGAGCCAGCGCTTTTAACTGTTGCGCGGCAAGGGCATCTTCAGGATGGCTCAATTGTTGGGCAAATAACTGGCGCTGCTCCCCGCTTTTATCTAAGCTGAATTTATACAAATAGCCAGTTGCCAATCCGGCCAACAGCGTTACCCAAAAGCCAAACCACACCACGCTGGCCGCATTCAATTCGGCAAATAGATCCATCAGAACAAGGAAAATAAAGAGGGACACGACCAAAGGAAGCAGACCTATTGGCGGATTCAGAAAAAAGGCCAATAACAAGGTGCTAAAAACAGCCGCCAACAGAGCGATCAAGCGGGTATTGCCCATCAGTTTCAACCCGATAATGCCTTTCATGCACCATAGGCTGAATAATAATACGCCTAATAAAAACAGCAAAATACTGCCAATGATGATGAAATCAACCCCAGCTAATTGAAAAACATTGGATAAATAAGGAGATATGCCCGTTTGAAGAATCAGGAACTGGCAAAAAAAGCCGAAGCTTAAAAATCCCATTCCTATAATGAAATAACCGCCAAAAGCCAACCCGTATCGGCTCAAAGGGAAACGAAGGTTTTCCTGGTAACGTTGTGCCAAACTGATTCCCCAAAGCAAAAGGCAGGCACCATACAACCCTTTCATGGCTTTTAGCACATCGGCGGAAAGGGTTTGTTGCTCAGGATAAAGATAAAAGTAGGCCTTTTCTCCAAACCAAAAAGTACCCAGCCCCCAACCAATGAGGGTTAACACCCCAAGGAGGGTATGTATTTTTTTGCTCACAAAGCCAGCCAGACGGTTTCCGAGATAAAATACCCCTACCGCCACTCCAATTAGTAGTAATAGCAAAGGGACGTCCATATCCTTGTCTTTTACGCAAGTGGAGGCTTAATGTTGCCGTTTAGCGCAGCATTTGGTGCATTGATGGAAAAAAAAGCCTATCTTTTCGCCCACGCTACAGGCTGCTCTATCGCGGCTTCAGCCCTTGGGCAGAAGATGAGGAAAGTCTGGACAACGTAGAGCGCCACGCCACCTAACGGGTGGGGTTCCGCCAAGGCGGAATACAGATAGTGCCACAGAAAATATACCGCCCCGCCTCCAGCGGGGTAAGGGTGAAAACGTGCGGTAAGAGCGCACGACCTTTGCTGGCAACAGTGGAGGTGGTAAACCTCGTGGGTTGAAATGCCATGTACACCTCGATCCTCCGGGCTAGGTTGCTCGCTTAGTTGCTTCGGCAGTCGAGGGGGGTAGGCAGATAGAATCAGTTGGCGACGGCTGATCTAGATAAATGATAGAGGCTTCACTTGGTGGAGAACAGAATCCGGCTTATAGGCCTGTAGCGTATTTTTTTTATCTACTTGCAATGCGGCAATTATGGAGACCGGTTTTTGGATAACGATCTGGCTGACTTTCAAGCTCGCCGCAGTGACTACGTTCTTTTTGCTGTTGCTGGGCATTCCGCTGGCATATGGTTTGGCCAGAAGCAAAGGCCGCCTTAAGCCATTGCTGGAAGCATGCATCAGCCTGCCGCTGGTACTGCCACCTACGGTATTGGGGTTTTATTTGCTCATTTTTTTGAGCCCGGATGGGTGGTTGGGCCACCAACTGGAATACCATCTGGGTTGGCGCTTGTTGTTCACTTTTCCGGGGCTGGTGCTGGGTTCTATTATTTACAGCTTGCCTTTTATGGTGCAGCCCCTGCAATCGGGGTTCGAGCATTTACCCGAGCATTTGACAGAAGCTTCTTTGGTATTGGGGAAATCCCGTTTTGAAACCTTGCTGAAAATTCAATTGCCCAATATGAAATCTTCTTTGCTAACGGGTATTGTATTGGCGTTTGCACACACGGTAGGTGAATTTGGGGTGATACTCATGATTGGAGGCAATATTCCCGGACAAACCCGGGTCGCCTCCATTGCCATATACGATGAAGTGGAAGCCTTAAACTATTCCCTGGCCAATCAGTATGCTTTGATTTTGGTTTTTTTTGCCCTGAGTATTTTGACCGTCGTTTATGGCATCAACCACAGGATGGCGCAGAAAAAAGCCATTGGGAAATGGTGAATTTGTTTGGCTAACTTGTTTTATGACCCTTGAATCAGAATAAATACAGCTATGAGTTTGAAAAACTGGCACCTATTTATAGCAATCATTTGCTTAAAATGTGCATTCCTTCCGGCACAAACCTCCTATCAAAAAATAGTCAATGACTTTGCCAAAGACAGTGAATTGAAATACGCGAGTCTGAGCATCGCATTAGTGGATACTAAAACGGGAGAACTGCTGGCACAATTCGATGCCCAGCGAAGCCTCAGCCCTGCCTCCAATTTAAAATTACTTACCACAGCCAGCGCCCTGGCTATTCTCAGCCCCGATTTTCAGTACAAAACAGAGCTGCAATACGATGGCCAAATTTCCAAAGAAGGTGTTCTAAGCGGGAATTTATACTTAAAGGGATATGGCGATCCCAGCTTGGGTTCTCCCGAATTGGAACAATCAGTGCCTTTTGCTGAAATCATGGAACGCTTTCGGATGGCTGCTCAGCAGCAGGGCATCCGCAGGGTTGAAGGCTATGTTGTGGGGGATGGCAGCGTTTTTGAAACGACAGGAACCATCCCTTCCTGGCAATGGGAGGACATGGGCAATTACTATGGCGCCGGAGCTTGGGGTTTGAACCTGCACGACAACCTGTACTACCTCCATTTTCGGCAAAGCAGCCAACTGGGCGACACCCCGTCGATTGATCGGCTAGAACCGGAAGTGCCCGGCCTGGAATTTTACAATGAACTTCGCTCAGCCGCTAAAGGAAGTGGAGACAATGCTTATATTTTTGGCAGTCCGTATCAATTCACGAATTTTATACGGGGTACTATTCCTGTGGGCGACGGTTTGTTTACCATTAAAGGCGCGGTGCCTGACCCCCCGCTTTGGGTGGCGCAACATTTGGAGCACGAGTTTAATACCATCGGCGTTCAGGTACAGAAAGGCGCTATAAGCCAGTTTCAACTGGTGCAAACGGGCATGAAAATACCGCAACGCCATACCATTTACACGCATTATTCGCCCAACCTATCAGCTATAGTACGCCGTACGAATATGGAGAGTGTCAATCTTTATTGTGAAGCCATGCTTAAAACCATCGGCTGGCAAAAGGATACCGAAGGAAGTACGCAAGCGGGATTGGAGCATCAGGAAAAATTCTGGAAAGAAAAAGGGCTTTCTTTCGATGGATGCAATTTGGTGGACGGCAGTGGGCTTTCTGAGGGGGATAAAGTGACGAGTTTATTTTTAGCCCGATTGCTTGAAAAAATGACAAAGCAGGAAGCGGCGGTGTTTCAAGCATTTTATGCGTCTATTCCTGAGGCCGGGCGTTCTGGGGCACTTAAAAATCGCTTTAAAGGTACTGCCGCCGAAGGCCGCCTACGGGCTAAAAGTGGCACTTTGGAAAATGTGCGGGCATTTAGCGGTTATATTGAAACCAAAGATGGTCGCTTGTTCGCTTTTTCCGTTATTGTAAACAACTACCTCATTTCTGGCGGGGCTATGCGGCAGAAACTGGAGGAGCTTTTGGTGAAATGGTGCCAGTGAATCATTCAGAAGTGATCGAAGAAGTTTTTTGCACACTACATAGTATTATGAATTTATCAGGCTACCCACCTGAGCCAAGGGCAAAACCGTCACTTGCTCATGGATTGGAAATTGACGGTCACCAGGATAAACAACCCATAAATGCTGCAACGCCAAATCCGCAAGCACTTGTCGCATAGATTTGGTTAAGTGGGGCGCATCTGCGTATTTGAATTCCATACCAAAATTATTACCCTGGCTTTGCCAAAACAAATCCAATTCCACGCCAGCATGAGTAGCGTAAAAGAATACCTCGCTATCTCTTTTAGCGAGGGTTGATATGGTTTGTTCCAAAGCAAAACCTTCCCATGATGCACCTATCTTTGGATGAGTAATCAGGCTGTTGAAAGAAGGGATATCTTGCAAGGCATGAAATAGGCCGGAATCTCTTAGGTAGAGTTTAGGGCTTTTGACCAGCCTTTTACCTAAATTGGTGTGCCAGGGCATTAAGAGTCGGATCATGAAGGTGTCTTCCAATAGCGAAAGGTAGTGCTTAACCGTTTTATCTGATACATTAAAACTACGCCCGATTTCGGAGTAATTCAGGGTTTGAGCATGATAATGGCTAATCATCAACCAAAAGCGATACATCAAAGGGGCAGGGATTTGAAGTCTTAAACCCGCAATGTCTTTTTCTAGGAAGGTCGAAATAAAGTTCTTACGCCATAATAAGCTTTGAGCATCATTTCCAGCTAATAATGAGCGTGGGAAACCTCCTTTTAGCCAAAGATTTTGTAGCGCACTTTCCCCGACATCAACAAGGCTAAGCCCGCTCAAATAATGATAACCGATACGCCCGGCAAGTGATTCTCCGCTTTGCTGCCGGATATTAGAAGAAGCACTACCCAAAAGTAGATAGCGCTGATTGGGATAATGATCTACTAAATAACGTATAAGTGGGAATAATTCTGGCTGACGCTGTATTTCATCTATCATGATTAAACCCCGCAAATGTTCTAATGTCAGTTGGGGGTTCTCAAGTGCTTTCGCATCACGGGGATTCTCCAGGTCAAAAATATGGTCTGGTTGGAAGGTTTGTGCCAGTGTCGTTTTTCCTGCCTGTCGAGGCCCCAGTATAGCAGTTACCGGAAAAACATCCAGCAGTTGACGAACTTGCGCTATGTCATTGTTACGCGTTATATAGGTTTCATTCATGTTTTTATTGTTCTTAGGCAATTGCCATGATTCGGTTATAAGGCTTCGCAAACATTACTCCTTTTAGTGCCTCTTTTCCGCTAAATCTTTTCCCGCAAAATTTGCCAAATGAGGGTTTTATAGTTACAAAAATAAAAATTTCCTTGAAAATTCGGAATGCCGCTCCGAATTTTCAAGGAAAACGAAGTTATAAATACCATTATTCCGCTATTTTGGAGAAAGGTTTTTCGTAAGCAGGTTTGATCAGCCGCCATATCAGAGCGGCATAATCCTTCCCGTCCAGCATTTTAAATAGGATGGATGGGTAGGAACAGGATTGGAAATATGCTGCAGTTGCTTTGCGATCACCCAAGTCTTTAAAATCGGACAAAGCCTTCATTTCTATTTGTTGGTACTGCTGCCGGAGCGAATGCTCTGTTTTTTTTACCCACTGATAAAATTCATCAGGCACTCGATCCAAAATTTCTTCTAGGGGCAAGCCTTGGCGCAGGTGTTCCCATATATCCAGGTTGGAAATTTGGGTGACAATCCGGTGAATGCGGATGTATTCGCTGAATTTGACCTTATAACGCAGGCCGCTTTGGAAGCGAATGACGAAGCCCTCCTTGTTTTCTTCCTCCCGCTTGCGCAAATCATCCAATGCCGCTATTCCGTTGTAACACCGGGCAGTAGGAAAGCCCCAGTCATCAGTAGCCGATTCTATGCCCGATTGCGTGTCAATGACAGCTAACAGGATTAAATCCTCCAGACCACCATAGTCCACGACGATGCGGTTCTCCGGGTAAATGATTTCGAATAAATAGGTCTTGCTTTTATCCAAACGATCAAACAGGCTGGGGTATTTGTCGTACAAAATGCGATTGGCTTTTTCGGCCTGTTCGCTTCGAAATGAGCCTCTGGAAGCAATGTATGGGCGATCGCCGATCCAATACATGATGCCTAGAGAGCCGTCCATTTTTTCAAATACTTCAAAAGGCTCTTCCGGGATGAGTTGATTATCCTGTTCACCTAGGTTAAAGAACTTAGGAAAAGGCCGCGCAACTAGCTCTTGGCGTTCATTGAGTATCAGCCCCCGGCACTGCAGGGTGATCTCATTCCATACCTGTTCGTATTGGGTAAGTGCGGTGTAATTGTAAATATAAAGTGCTTGCTCCGGGTGCTTTTGGCATACAAGGTAGCCTGTTTGAATGAGTTCTTGGAGCTTTCCGGCCTCAAACATGATAAAGTGGTTTTAATGCGCTGCCGACATCAACCAGATAAGCGCAAAAGAAGTTCCTGATAATGAACGACCCTATATCCGCAAAATGCAGGTTTTGTTGTTTACATTTGCCGGACGACCATTAGACAACAGCAAGACTTGATAACGAAAACGATACATGAAAGACTTTATCGATTTGATAGGTAGGATGTTCATGGCCTTTATCTTTTTGTATGAGGCTTATGACTCTATCTTTTATTTCAAAGCCACCAAAGATAAAATGACCAGCTATGGCCTGACCTGGAATCAGGACTTACAGTTGTATGGCGCTATTTTTTTATTGCTGCTTGGTGGTACTTTGCTGCTGCTTGGTTATCGAACCAGATTTGCTGCGATGTTGCTGTTATTATATTGGCTTCCCGTTACGTTGATCGTACACTCGTATTGGAATGATCCGGAACCTTTCAAGCGACTTCAATCGCTGCTTTTTATGAAAAACATGGCTATAGTAGGCGGTCTGCTGCTCATTTGGGCCAATGGCACCGGGCGCTTTAGTATTAAAAGGCTGTTTGCCACAACCAGAGTGCCCGGTACCTGATGGCATCCCGTCGCTTTTGCCTAATTAGGCATCCACATTCGCGTATTTTGCATTGGCCTCAATAAAGGCGCGACGCGGCGGCACTTCGTCGCCCATCAGCATAGAAAATACACGATCGGCTTCGCGGGCGTCGTCGATGGATACTTGTTGCAAAATGCGGGTAGTTGGATCCATCGTGGTTTCCCATAACTGCTCGGCATTCATTTCGCCCAAGCCCTTGTATCGCTGTACTTTGATGCCCGATTGCTCCGTTTCGCCATTTGAGTAGGCGGCAATGGCTTCCTTGCGTTCTTCCTCGTTCCAGCAATAGCGGAATTGCTTGCCTTTTTTCACCATGTAAAGTGGTGGCTGAGCGATATAAATGTAACCTTGTTCTACCAACGGCAACATATAACGGAAAAAGAAAGTAAGGATAAGGGTGGTGATGTGGCTGCCGTCCACGTCGGCATCACACATGATGACGACCTTGTGATAGCGCAGCTTTTCGATATTCAGTACGCGCTCTCCCTCGGTATTTTCTTCGATGCTGACGCCCAAAGCCGTAAAGATATTCTTGATTTCTTCGTTTTCGTAAATTTTGTGTTCCATCGCTTTTTCCACATTCAGGATTTTACCTCTGAGCGGCAAAATAGCTTGGAAGTTGCGATCGCGCCCCTGCTTGGCAGTTCCACCCGCTGAATCCCCTTCTACCAGGAATATTTCCGAAGCACCAGGATCGGTAGAGGAGCAGTCTGCCAGTTTGCCGGGAAGGCCACCGCCTGTGAGTACATTTTTGCGCTGCACCATTTCGCGAGCCTTGCGGGCAGCGTGGCGGGCTGTTGCGGCAAGGATGATCTTGTCGATTATTTTCCGCGCTTCAGTGGGGTGCTCTTCTAAGTAATGTTTTAAGGCTTCCCCCACTGCTCGGGAAACAATGCCCGTTACTTCTGAGTTGCCCAATTCGCCTTTGGTTTGGCCTTTGAACTGCGGCTCCGGCACTTTTACCGATATGATAGCCGTAAGTCCTTCTCGGAAGTCCTCGCCGGAAACGGCAAATTTCAACTTCTTGAACATCCCGTTATCATCGCCGTATTGTTTGAACAAACGGGCGATAGCGCGACGAAATCCATTGACGTGGGTGCCGCCTTCGCGGGTGTTGATGTTGTTGACGTAGGCGTAAATCACCTCTTTGAAAGAGGTATTGTACATCATCGCCACCTCTACCTCCACATCCTCCTCCTTATTGACCACGTAAATGGGCTTCTCAATCAAGCGCTGGCGAGTATTGTCCACGTATTCTACAAATTCTACCAAGCCGCCTTCGGAGTGAAAGGTTTCCTTTTTGAAGGAACCGTCCTCCTCTTTTTCGCGCTCATCTATCAATACGAGGGTCAGGCCTTTGTTCAAATAAGATAGTTCGCGCATTCGGTTGGCCAGCACATCGTATTTGTACTCCAGCGTTTCAAAAATTTCATGATCCGGCTTAAAATGGATGATCGTGCCTGTTTTAGTAGAATCGCCTACAACGTGTACCTCATCCACGGGCTTGCCCCGCCGGTAGTTTTGAACGAAGACGTGCCCTTCGCGATGCACTTCCGCTTTTAGGTCAATAGAAAGGGCGTTGACGCAGGAAACACCCACACCGTGTAAACCGCCGGATACTTTGTAGGTATCTTTGTCAAATTTTCCTCCAGCATGCAGTACCGTCATGACCACTTCCAAGGCAGACTTTTGCAACTTCTGGTGCATGCCCGTCGGGATGCCCCGACCGTTATCTATTACAGTAACCGAATTGTCGGCGTGAACGATTGTTTCGATGCGATCACAATAGCCAGCTAAATGTTCGTCGATGGAGTTATCCACTACCTCCCAAACCAGGTGATGCAAACCTTTAGTGTCGGTGCTGCCGATATACATACCCGGTCGTTTCCGCACCGCTTCCAAGCCTTCTAAGGCCTGGATATTATTGGCATCATACTCCTTCGAACCGTTGACTACTTGCGTTTGTTCTTTTATTTCTTCCATCGTGCAAAGATACGAAAAAAGCACAAAAGTAAGCTATCCGATTTGGATATTACCCGATCGGGGATAAAAAAATACCGGGCTTATTTCCTAATTTTGCAGCCCGAAAAACAAACGCACATGAAAGCGTTGGTCGTTGAAAAAAAAGAAGCCCTTGAACAGGCGGCACAGCAATTGCTGCAATGGAGCAAAGGGGGTAAAAAGTGGGCCTTTGTCGGCGAAATTGGGGCTGGAAAAACCAGCTTAATTCAGGCGCTGTGCATTCGGCTTGGAGTGGAGCAGGAGGTATTAAGCCCTACTTTTTCGTTGGTCAATGAATATGGCCATCCTGCCGGACGGATCTACCACATAGATCTTTATAGGCTGCACGATCTAGAAGAGGCATTGGATATAGGTATCGAAAACTACTTATACGACGATCAGTATTGTTTTATTGAATGGCCTCAGTTGGTGGAAGATTTACTTCCGGAAGATACGATCTTCATAAAATTGGAAATAATCGGCGATTCCGCTCGAAAAATCTTATTTTTAGCGAACGAAGACACCGAACATACATGAGTGACCAGGAAAAAAAGAAAATAGCCATACCCAAAGAGTTTACTTCCGGGCAGTTTGAAACGCAGGCAGAAGTACTGCAAGTTCAGAAAAAGCCCAATAAACTGTTCATCGGTATTCCTAAAGAAATGACCCTTCAGGAAACCCGTGTAGCCTTAGTGCCTTCTGCTGTAGCTGCCTTGATTGCTCATGGCCATCGAATTGTTGTGGAGACAGGTGCTGGAGAAAAAGCGCATTACTCCGATAACGAATACTCTGAAGCGGGGGCTGAAATTGCATATAGCCGTCAAGAAGTCTATGAAGCAGACCTCATCATCAAAGTAGCGCCGCCAGTGCTCGATGAGATTGAGTTGATGCACCCCAACCAAATTTTGCTGTCGCCGCTCCAATTGCCCATTATTTCTGCAGACTACATCAATAAGTTGCGCCAAAAACGGGTAATCGCCCTAGCTATGGAGTACATCAAGGACGAGTCGGAGACCTTCCCCATCGTGCGCATTATGAGTGAAATGGCAGGGATCAACGCGATCCAAACAGCAGCAGAGCTGATGTCGGTTAATGGCGGTGGTAAAGGGGTGTTGCTTGGCGGTATTTCTGGGGTGCCCAGCCCCAAAGTGGTCATTCTTGGTTCGGGGGTGGTAGCAGAGTTTGCCACGCGTGCCGCGCTGGGGCTAGGCGCGGAGGTTCGCATTTTCGATAACAATATTTACAAACTCAAGCGCTTACAAAATTATGTAGGCCGTCAGCTCTATACCTCCGCCATCAACCCGCATTATTTGGAAAAGGAATTAATTAGTGCCGATGTTGCCATTGGCGCCATGCATTCCAAATCGGGGCGTACGCCTATGGTGGTGAGCGAAGACATGGTGATGCGCATGCGTCCAGGAGCGGTAGTCATAGATGTGAGTATCGACCAAGGCGGGTGTTTTGCCACCTCGGAAGTGACCTCGCTGGATAAGCCTACTTTCGTCAAACACGACGTGATCCACTACTGTGTACCCAATGTAGCCTCCAAATTCCCCCGCACGGCCTCCATTGCGATCAGCAATATCCTGACCCCGATTTTATTGAAAGCCAGTGAATCTGCTGGTATCGAGCACCTCTTTTTTACCAACTACGGCTTGCGGCACGGCATTTATACGTACAAGGGTTGCCTGACCAATATTTACCTCAGCGAGCGCTTCCAAATTAAATATACCGATCTGGATTTGCTGATTACGTCGCATTTGTAAAAAAGATACTTGCACAACTCCATTTTTATCCTTATCTTTGCCCTGGATTTTAAGCGAAGTCAAGTTTTTCGCTTTTCTGACAATTCGCATAAGTTAACCTGTCGTTTTTTTTCTTCTCTCCTCGTCGTTTGTAAGAATCAAAATTTTCCTGTTAAGTTTCTGGTTGTCGGATCATCCGCGTGGATGTGTTTTTAGCAACGGCTGGCACACTTCCAGGACAAGCAATTATTTTTCTTACTATAATTTTTTACAATGAACATTTTTGTTGCAAAACTCAGCTTTGACACGCAAAGCGAGGATTTACAAGAAGCTTTTGAAGCTTACGGTGAAGTTACTTCTGCCAACGTTATCATGGACAAATTCACTGGCCGTTCCAAAGGATTTGGCTTCGTAGAAATGCCCGATGATAATGATGCGATAACTGCCATCAAGGAATTGGACGATACACAACTGGACGGCCGCACCATTGTGGTGAAAAAGGCTGAACCACGCAAGGAAAAAAGCAATTTCCAACGTTCTTGGTAATTGCACAGCGCATGATCCTGGAAGCTCAAGCCTTTTCGCTTGTAGCTTCCAGGAACTTAAAATAGAGAATTGATTTTAAGAATAGAAATCAGATAGCTTCCAAGGCTTATTTATGAACAATCAAGCGCTTCGCACTTACCCCGCCTTGATTTTCCAACCTTAAAAAATAGATGCCTGCATCCAATTTGCTGGCGTTGAGGTGAATGGTCAAGTCCGATTGATCAATAACGTGCTGCTCTATTGTCTTACCATGAATATCCACCAAGTTCAGGGAACCCTCCCCACTAGTTAGCCCTTCCACGGTAATTGTATAGGTCGTTTTGGCAGGGTTTGGCGCTATTTGGAAACTTATTGCCGCAGTGTTCTCCCTTTGAGAAAAAGGGATACAATCCGCCTCATTTTCACCCAACTTCACTATGGTAAGCCATGTTTCTGTAAGGGAGAAGCAATCCCCGGTAAGCGCATCAATAGTAGCCCCAAGCGTCAAATCACCACTATAAGCCACACCGTAAATCCGACAGGTTCCCGGTTCGCTAAAGCTAAAATCAAAAATAGGACTATTAACAAGCCCCTCCATGACATTTCCGCTATCATCGGTCAGGATATAGTCGTAATGATCGCCAGTTCCTGTTGTTTCTACCTCTACGATGTCGAGAATATCGTCCACCAAGCAGAATATGGTTTCATTTTCCGTGCTCAAACTGCCTGCTTCTACACTTGTTGTCATCACTGTAATGGGATTGGAAAGGGCAAAACAACCCTGCAAGTCGGCTGCATTCATACCAATGCCTGCTCCTGTTAAACCATCTTCATAGCTCAAGTGCCATATTTGGTAAGTACTTTCTTCAACGATCCCCGGATCAAAAGGTGGTCCAATGGGTAATTCCAAAATAAGCCCCTGCTCGTCTGTAATAACCCAGGCAGAATTACTCCCCATTTGGCCAGATAATACGACTTCAAAAGGATCCCCAAAATTGCCTACAGTACAGATCGTCAATTGGGTAGAGCCATCTGCGAACGCTATTTGGCCGCCATTTGCGCTGTTTTTGGTCACCGTAATAGGATTAGACAAATCAAAACAACCCTGCAAATTGGCTGCATTCATTCCTACCTGTACGCCTGTTAAGCCATCTTCATAGCTCAGGTGCCAAACCAGACAAGTACCTTCTCCGGCGTCTTCCAGATCAAATGGTGGGCCCGTTGGTAAAGCCAAAATATTGCCTTGTTCATCCGTAACCAGCCAAGCAGAATTACTGCCAGCATTATCTGAAAGAATTACATTGAAAACATCACTTATATCATCACTAGAACAAATGGACAATTCAGTCATGCCATTCATTAAACCCAGATTTCCACCTGCTGCCGTACAATCATCGCCATTCTCTGCGCATATAGTGGGGTTGTTTTGAGCGGACCAACTGGAAGGGCTATTGCCAGAACCGCTGTATTCCAGGGATTGTGCAGCGGAAAATGCAGGAACAAAAGCGCCAGTAGTCCAAATACCGGCAGCTACGGCTACTGAAGAGCGAACGTGTCCCGTTGAGCCCCATTCAACATAATCGATAATGGCTGTAGGGCTGGCAAAATTATTGACCGTATATAACCCCATTTCTCCATCGTTTGCAGCAATGGTGTTGAAGTTATTTACTACTAAAATGGAACCAGGAGCCATAATTGTAGATCCACATTCAATTATAGATCCGGCACTGCCAATTTGTTGATAAACAGGGAAGTCGCATAGCCAGTAGCTGCCCACATCAATGGTAGAACTGCCTATGTTTTTTAGTTCTACTGTTCCATTTGGCCTGATTTCATTGATGACAACTTGTGCTTGCATAGCCCCCGTTGCAATAAGGCAGCCTAACAAGATCCATAAGCGAACATTGACATTTTTTAAATAAGTTTGTTTTTGGTGAGTTGTTGTAAATTTTTTCATAAAAAATGACTTTTTTTTGACAAAAGGATGATGTTCCAACAAAAGTAGCGTATAAACGATGTGTTTTTTTGCAAAGTCCCTGTATTGTACTGAATATAGCGTTTTGAGTGTAATTAATTGATTGTTAAATCATTAAATCGGATTCGGTTAATGCAAAAAAACGGAATGGTCGTACCTGTGACAGATCAGGCACACAGATACCCCTAGCTTTGTACAAAGGCATATAGAAAAGTGATTTTCCTGTGATCCTTTTGTGATACTTAACAACTAATTTTGGAAAACGCAAGGATTGTGTGTTGTCCCGGAAACTCCCCACTATGAAAAAAGTATTGATTATAGAAGATGATGCCACCATCGTTGAATTGTTGGAAATTCACCTCAAAGACCTCAATCTGTCCTTGGAGAAGCGCTACAATGGCGTGGAAGGATTGAGAGAAGCTTGGAATGCCGGGTATGCACTGATTATCTTAGATATTATGTTGCCGGGCTTGGATGGTTTGGAAATTTGTAAGCGATTACGTCAGGAAGGGATTGCTACACCTATTTTGATGCTTACTGCCAAGTCGGAAGAAATTGATAAGGTTTTGGGTTTGGAGTTTGGTGCCGACGATTATCTGACCAAGCCTTTTAGTATCCGCGAATTTATTGCCCGTGTGAAAGCTTTGCTACGGCGAACACAGGTATTGAACCGGCAAACCATTCCAGAGGAAGCTAAAAGCCAGTTGCAATATGGCGAATTAAACATTGATTTGGACAAGAGAAAGGTAAGTGTAGAAGGCAAAAGGATAGAATTGTCGCCCAAAGAGTTTGATTTGCTGAGCTTATTGGCTTCTAATCCTGGGAAAAGCTATGAAAGAAGTAAAATACTAAACCTGGTTTGGGGATATGAATTTGATGGTTACGAACATACCGTCAATTCTCACATCAATCGCCTGAGGAGCAAAATAGAGCCGGATGTCACCAGCCCTACTTACATCCTGACCAGTTGGGGGGTGGGTTACCGCTTTAATGAAGAACTTTAATTGGATACAACGATGCCTTTTAAAAACAGCTTGTATTGGAGAATCTCAGCGGCGCTTTTTATCGTATTGCTCCTATTGGGCATGTCTTATTTGCACATCACGCGTTTCATCGCTTCTGATTATCTACAGGAAACCAACCAACGTTTGTACGGAGGCATAGCAGATAGCACGATTCAAGCCGTAAAACCGCTAGCCAATGGAGCCGTAGATACGCTCGCCATCCAGGATATCATGCACTCTATGATGGTTATAAACCCCAGCGTGGAGGTGTATTTGCTGGATACTTTAGGCAAAATCATTACTTATGTAGCGCCAAATAAGAAAGTCAAATTGGAAAAAATTGACCTTCACCCGGTAAAAAAGTATATAGCTAGAAAAGATAATTTGTTCATAAAAGGCGATGACCCCCGCAATCCGGAAAAGAAAAAAGTTTTTTCTGCTGCTGAAATAAAAGAAAACAGCCGCTTGACGGGGTATTTGTATATCGTATTGGCAAGCGAAGAAAGAGAGGCCGTGTCCAGTCGTATGATGGAGAGTTATATGCTTAAATTGGGCCGTCAGCTTTTCTTTTTAGCATTGGGTATTGCCTTGTGTTTGGGCATGGCTGCTATCTGGTTTTTAACCAAAAACCTGAGGCGTATAGAAGCTACGGTGAGGCGCTTCAAAGAAGGCGACATGACCATTCGTTTTGCTTCTGATAACAGCAGCGAGTTCGCCGATTTGAAGCACACGTTCAATGATATGGCAGATACCATTGCCAGCAACATCGAGCAATTAAAGTCGATTGAAAATTTGCGCAGAGAACTCATTTCTAATGTTTCTCACGACCTGCGTACCCCATTGGCCATTATGCAAGGCTATATCGAAACGCTGATGATCAAAGAGAATCAAATCAGTAAAGAAGAAAGAAACCGCTATTTGCAAACCGTGTTCAGCAGTTCAGAAAGTTTGGCAGCGCTCATAGCGCAACTTTTTGAATATTCAAAGCTGGAGGCAAAACAAGTAGAACCTCAAAAAGAACCCTTTTTTATTGCGGAACTTGCGCAAGACATCTTTCAAAAATACCAATTGATTGCCAAGAGAAAAAAAATACATCTTCAACTTCAAGCTGATCCGAATTTACCAATGGTATTTGCTGACATCGCACTGGTAGAGCGGGTTATTCAAAACTTGATGGACAATGCACTGAATTTTACTCAAAGTGGAGGCGCGGTGACCCTGGTGCTAGAAGAAAAAACTCAAAGTGTAGAAATAAAAATCATGGACAATGGTCCGGGTATTCCTGAGCAGGAACAATCTTACATCTTTGAACGCTACCGCAAGGCTGACCGCTCAGAACGCAAAAGCAAAGGTGCGGGTTTGGGGTTAGCTATTGTTAAGAAAATACTGGAATTACACGATTCCAGTATCCGGGTTCAGAGCCGATTGAGTGAAGGAACGGCTTTTATTTTTAGCTTGCCTACTTATTCCTAATGGGCTAAAACAAAGGAAGAATCCCCTTGTTGTAGAAGTATGGTCACCAATACGCATTCAAAAGCGATACTGTTATTCGATGGGGTATGCAACTTGTGCAATGGCTTCGTACAATTTGCGATCAAGCACGACCCACAGGGCTATTATCAGTTTGCATCCTTACAATCAGAGGCGGGTCGTGAGCTGTTGGCTGCCCATCACCTACCTACACATGAAATCAGTACCGTTGTTTTGATTGAAAAAGGAAGGGTCTATACGCATTCGGATGTTGGCCTGCGTATGGTGCGCCGTTTTGGCGGTTTGTGGCCCTTGTTGACTGCTTTTTCCATCATTCCAAAACCATTTCGAGACGGTATTTACAACTGGGTAGCCCGCAACCGATACCGCTGGTTTGGCCAAAGGGAGAGCTGTATGGTACCCACACCGGAACTGAAAAGCCGTTTCTTGGTATAATTGTTTGCGCTTTCCTGTCAAAGTCTTTATTTTCGCAGCTTCTTTTTAACACACCTATAATAGCTATTGCCATGAGCAAGAGAATAGAAGTTGCTGAATTATTGAAACCAGAGGTCTATGAACAGCAAATAGACCGGGAAATAACCGTGATGGGCTGGGTAAGAGCGTTTTACAACAACCGCTTTATCAAGCTAAATGATGGCAGTGGCGCTGGTATGCTTCAGATCGTTGTGGATCAGGAGCAAATGGATGAAAACCTGCTCAAAAGAATCACTTTTCACTCCTGTATAAAAGCTACGGGTCTGCTGGTGCGCTCGCAAGGAAGTGGCCAAGCCATCGAATTGCAGGCAAACAGCATCGAAATACTGGGCGATTCCGACCCAGAACAATATGTATTACAAGCTAAGGCGCAAAGCCTGGAGTACCTGCGCGAACAAGCACATTTCCGAATGAGAACCAATACCTTTGGTTCTGTTTTTCGCATCCGCCACGGAGTGGCTTATGCAGTAAACAAATACTTCAATGACCGGGGCTTTTATTATATGCACACTCCTATCATCACCGGTAGTGATGCGGAAGGGGCCGGTGAAATGTTCCGGGTCACGACCTTAGATGTGCATCAGCCTCCTAGAACAGAGAATGGACAAGTGGACTGGAAGCAGGATTTCTTCGGAAAATCGACCAACCTGACCGTATCCGGCCAACTCCAGGGAGAAATTGCTGCTTTAGCACTGGGCAAAATCTACACTTTTGGGCCTACTTTCCGGGCAGAAAACTCCAATACATCTCGCCACTTGGCCGAATTCTGGATGATAGAACCAGAAGTTGCTTTTTACGACATCAACGACAACATGGCTTTGGCCGAGGACTTTTGTAAATGCTTGATCAATCATATTTTGGATAACTATCCCGAGGATCTGGCCATTTTGGATAAACGCATCCAGGAAGCAGAGAAAAACCTACCGAAAGATCAGCGCCGATCCATGGGATTGTTGGATACATTGCGCTTTGTGGTGGACAACGATTTTGAGCGCATTACCTATACAGAGGCGGTTCACATCCTGCGCAACTCGAATCCTTATAAGAAAGGTAAATTCCAATTTCCGGTGGAATGGGGTAAGGATTTGCAAGCAGAACATGAAAGGTATTTGGTAGAGCAAAAATTCCAGAAGCCAGTTATTGTTTATAACTATCCGGCGGATATCAAAGCGTTTTATATGCGTCTGAACGAGGCATCGGATGAGGTGCCGGGTAGAACAGTGGCGGCCATGGATGTATTGTTTCCAGGCATAGGCGAAGTGATTGGCGGTTCTCAGCGAGAAGAGCGGCATGCTACTCTGGTACAGCGGATGGCAGAGATGAATGTGTCGGAAGAGGAGTTGTGGTGGTACTTGGATTTGCGCCGTTTTGGCGGTTGCCCGCATGCAGGATTCGGCTTGGGTTTTGAGCGCATGGTTCAGTTCATCACGGGTATGTCTAATATTCGCGATGTGATTGCTTTTCCACGTACGCCGGGCAATGCAGAATTTTAAATAGCATCGGGGTCGATACCTAACTCCTTTAAGCGAGCCGCGAGTTTTCGCGCTTTTAGTGTTTCCTGTTCAGCGCGCTGCGCTTCTTGTTCAGCGCGCTGCGCTTCAAAGTCGGCGCGTTTTGATTCTTGTTCCGCTACAGCGGCTGATTCTTTCAATTGGTTTTTGAGTCCAGCCAGTTGTTTTTTGTTTTCATCTAATCGCTCCCAAGCTTTTTCCTGCGCTTCTACTAACTCCAGATAAGATAGGAAGCGCTTACCACTAGGCTCGTATAGGTGAAAGTCTTCTTTATGCCAAACAAAGCGCACTTGAAGTAAAGGGCTGACAAAATCATGAAGCCGCTCTTTCTCCACAGGAAGTAGTTGATCGCCTTGACGCAGATAAGCGGAAAACCGTTTGCGGTCGGGATCAAAAATGTAGTATTCCTTTACGCCGTAAGTTTCATAAAATGCGAATTTGCGTTGCATTTCTGCGGCGCGATTGCCAGGAGAAAGTACTTCAAAAACAATCTGCGGCGGGATATTGTCTTCCATCCATTGGAGATAGGAACCCCGATGCCCCTTAGGGCGCCCCAACGCGACCAAGACATCGGGCGCTAATCTGATTTTGTTGTTGCCTTCTACAGGATACCAGAATAAATCGCCAGCAATGAAGATATTAGGATCATGGACAAAACAGGCTTCCAGCCCAAGCTTTATCAGCACGATCCATTCAAATTGGAGTGTGTTTTCAGCTATTGGTTTTCCATCGGTTTCCGGGTACAAGTGATGTAAAGAC
Organism: uncultured Saprospirales bacterium; assembly: GCA_937864265.1. GTDB lineage: Bacteria > Bacteroidota > Bacteroidia > Chitinophagales > Saprospiraceae > CALMIR01. Next base: position 20,268 of record CALMIR010000182.1, read on the forward strand.
CTGTATAGGAATTTATTACTGATCATTTTTCATAACTTTTTCCAAAAATACAGGTTTTTCCTTTTGAGCGCAAGACCTTTCATCGGTTACGCTTTTTTCGTTCGGCTGGTTTTTGAACCCGCTTTGCTTTCAGCCGCCTTTTTTGGAACAGCCGCTTTTACTTTAGTTGAAGCGGTAGTCGTGGACTTTGCTTTGCTTGCTTTCACTTTGGGTTTACCTTGCCATTCAAAAACGACAACAGCTAAAGGAGGAAGATCAACTTCAATATGCTGATCCCTACTGTGCCAGGGTGCTTCAACGGATGCTTTTGTCCCGTTTTGGATAGCTCCGCTTCCACCGTACTGACTTTCATCGCTATTGAGTACTTCTTTCCAGTTTCCTGACTCTGGAGTCCCGATTTTGTAAGATTTCCTTACCACTGGTGTGAAATTGCAAATAACCAGCATGGTCTGCTCCTTACCCATGCGAAGATAGGAAAGGGTGCTGTTTTGATAGTCGCCGTGGTCAATCCATTGAAAGCCATCGGGATTAAACTGCTTTTCAAATAACGCAGGTGTGTGTTTATAGAAATTATTCAAAGTTTTAACCCACTGCTGCATCCCTTTGTGGAAATCGAACTGCAGCAACCACCATTCTACCCCCTTTTCAATGCTCCATTCCGTCGTTTGTCCGAATTCCCCGCCCATAAACAATAATTGGGTGCCGGGATGTGTAAACATATAACCGAACAAGGTGCGCAGATTGGCAAATCGCTGCCACTCATCGCCAGGCATGCGCTGCATCAAGGAGCCTTTGCCGTGCACTACTTCATCATGAGACAGCGGAAGCATGAAGTTTTCACTATAGGCATAAACTAGGCTAAACGTTATTTCATTGTGGTGGTATTGGCGGTGGATGGGGTCGTTTTTGAAGTAGTTCAACGTATCGTGCATCCAGCCCATCATCCATTTTTGGCCAAAACCCAGGCCACCATCAAAGGTAGGGCGCGATACGCCTCGCCAGGCAGTTGATTCTTCTGCAATGGTTATCGCATCGGGATATTCCCTATAAACCATTTCATTAAATTCTTTTAAGAAGGAAATGGCCTCCAGGTTTTCATTGCCACCGTATTGATTGGGTATCCACTCACCCTGCTTGCGAGAATAGTCGAGGTACAGCATGGAGGCTACCGCATCCACCCGCAATCCATCCACATGGAAACGATCGAGCCAGAACAAGGCATTTGAAATCAAGAAGGAACGCACCTCATGGCGACCGTAATTGAAAATACAGCTCTTCCAGTCGGGGTGAAAGCCCTTGCGCGGATCGGCATGGTCGTACAAATGGGTGCCATCAAAGTCGGCCAAACCATGTGCATCTGCTGGAAAATGAGAAGGCACCCAATCCAATATTACCCCTATACCAGCCTGATGGAAAGCGTCCATCAGGTACATAAAATCTTCCGGAGTACCAAAGCGACTAGTCGGTGCAAAATAGCCTGTTATCTGATAGCCCCATGACGGGAAATATGGGTGCTCCATAACTGGTAGAAACTCAATATGGGTAAAGCCCATTTCCTTTACATAGGAAACCAATTCTGAGGCCATTTCGCGATAGCTAAGACTATGTAAGCCATCTTTCGATTTTTTCCAAGATCCCAAATGAACTTCATAGACGGAGTAAGGTTTGTCTAAACCTGCCCCATCTTTGCGGTGTTTCATCCAATCTTGGTCTTTCCATTCGTATTGCAAATCCCATACGATGGAAGCTGTATTAGGCGGAATTTCCCAGAAAAGAGCGTACGGATCGCCTTTAGACAAGCTTCTGCCGTCTGGCGCTAAAATATGGTATTTGTACAATTCTCCACGCCCAATGCCCGTAATGAAACCTTCCCAAATACCAGAACCATCCCAACGCGGAAATAGGCTATTCGCTTTTTTATCCCAGCCGTTGAAGTTGCCGACTACAGAAACGACTCGTGCACTTGGCGCCCAAACGGCAAAGTAAACACCCCATTGGCCATTTACTTCCAGGATGTGGCTACCCAATTTTTCATACATTCTGAAATGCTTTCCTGAACGGAAAAGCTGTATGTCAAAATCTGTTAAAAGGCTGTGGTGTTGAGTTGCAGGCATTGGTTTTCATATTTTGTTAGAGCAAAATTAAAAAAGGCAGGGTTTAATTTGCATAAAGACGGGCATTATCGTTCAATTTTATACAAAACGGCTTCTTGGCCTTCCATGATGCTGTTTTTCCAATAGCTCATGCCGATCTTTTCCAACACTTTGATGGAAGCAATATTATTTTTCATGGCATGTGCATAAATAGTAGGTAAGCCCAAGTGATAAAAGCCATAGTCAATACTGGCTTTTGCCGCCTCTGTTGCGTATCCATTTCCCCAGTATCGGCGGAAAAAACGATAACCAACGTCCACCTGATCGGAATCGGGATGGTATTTCAAGCCGCACCAACCTAAAACCGTGTCTGGCTGATCCTTCAACGCAACCGCCCAGCGCCCCATGCCATATTGCTCGTATTGGTCGTACTGACTTAAAAATTGGTAAGCCGCCTCCTTGGAAACGAAGGGGGCGTCCCCCGTATATTGAACAACCAATGGGTCTTCATTCAGTTCATAAAACCATTGAAAATCGGCTTCGGCTGTCCATTCTCGTAAGAGCAGACGAGAGGTCGTACAAATTACTTTCATGGTCTGGTTTGGATATAAAATTTTCTTGCTAGAAATTCAAAAACCCAGTTCTTCTCCGAACCGAATCAGCCATTTTTCTTTTTCAATGTAGTTGGGCATCGCCCGTTCTAACAATCGCCAGAATTTTGGAGAGTGGTTGAATTCGACCAAATGCGCCAGCTCGTGAATGATCACGTAATCAATCACATCATCGGGGGCAAAAAGCAGACGAGAAGAAAGATTGATGGCGCCGTTATGAGAGCAGCTACCCCAATTGGAAGTCGTTTTTTTAATGCGAACGATTTTGATTTTTTGTTGAAAAAATTGCTCATTGAGCGAATGTACCCGAGCAGAAATTTCGGGTAAAAAATCAGCAGATATCACCCGGCTCAGCAGAGATTGTATGCTTCGGTGTCTGTTGACTTCCTGGTCGTTCTGGTTTAGTTTAATTTCTATAATGTCTTTGTCGCGTAATTTAGCAACATGCGTTTTTCGGTTTTCCTCTGAAATCATCAGTACATAAGACCGTTTCCCAACCGTGACCACATCACCATTGTGGTACTCGATTTTTTCAAAACGCCGAAGCAGCCCCTTGCGCTTTCGCGCTCTTTCCCCAATCCAGGAACGAAAACGCTCAATTTGTTCTTCTTTTTCCTGTGGCGTTATGGAAATTGGCAAACGCAAAATAGCGGCATCTTTGCCGATTGCAGCCCGTACTGTATGGCGAAATTCCCGATAAATCCTTACCGGTACATCGTACCCTTCTACTGTGAAGGTGCATTCTTCTGGTTTTTTGTGTCGCTTCATACCGCAATTTAAGCATTGTCGAGCATATAATCAAATAAAAAAAAAGAGGTACCCATCAGGCACCTCCTCCTCATACTAACTCAAAACTTAGCTTCATTTGATTTTTAGCGTTTATGATGACACAAAATAAAGAAATATATTTCATAGTTGCAAATTTTTGATTATAAAAATAAAACTTTTTTGATTAGTATAATTTTTTTGATTATAAAAAAGCCACAGAGAAAACGCTGTGGCCTGAAAGATTGCATGTGATCCACATTTAACACGTGGTTATCCCAAAAGCTCCTTTGGAGACAGAACCATCCCAAAGTTCTGTTTCCCATTGATAACGATATCCAAAAAGCAGTTACCTCTTATGGAAAGGTTAATGTTTTACAGGATGATGTCGGCGCGGCTTGAATTTATACCCACATTAAATGAAAGGTAGATGACCGATGAATTCGGGGGCTGTTTTTCGCCCAGAAGCAAACAATGTATGGAAAAAGAAGAGAAAAAACAGAATATGTGAACGATAATGGATTCGCTCTAAATCAGGTAACAAAAAAAAGCGCTTCTCTTGAGAAACGCTTTTGAGAGTGGGCGATGATGGATTCGAACCAACGACCCCCTGCTTGTAAGGCAGGTGCTCTAAACCAGCTGAGCTAATCGCCCTGTTTTTAATAGCGGATGCAAATGTAATGGCTTTTTCAAATTTCTGCAAATTTGTCTATTGAAAAAATAAAAATATTTTTTCAATAGGAGGCGTTTTTAGTTTACGCGGTGTCGCTTACCTTTGAAACACAAACGATAATCTCCTACTTTACTTGCTCGTAAAAAAATCCCCATGAGAAAAGCACTCAAGCGAATAGCGATTGTTTTATTGGTTATTTTGGTCTTGGTGGTTGGCGCAGCGGCACTAATGGCCAGCCTTTTTGAAGACAAAGTGGGTCGCATACTTACCAAAGCCATCAATGAGCAATTGACGACCCAATTACAGATACAAGACTTTGAGCTATCTATCATTACAACTTTCCCCAATGTGGCAGCTAATTTCAAGGGCGTTGGCTTGGAGGACGCGCGCGATGGCCAATTGTTGGAAGCGGAAGAGCTGTCCTTTCGCTTTGGCTTATGGAGTCTCTTTGGCTCTAACATTAAAGTACGTTCCGTAGTATTGAGCAATGGTGCACTATATATTCAGTATGATAAAAAGGGCAATGCCAATTACGATATTTTTAAACCCAGCGATCAAGATGCCGAAAGCAATGACATGCAAATCTCTCTGGAATCGGCTCGATTGAAGGAGGTGGAATGCATTTATGAAAATGAAGCCACCGCGCAAACCGTTTCCACCCTCATCAAAGAGGCCAGTTTTTCCGGCCAGTTCTCCAGCGAAAAATTTGCCATGAACAGTCAGGCTGATCTGGAAATGCGCTTTTTGGACATGGGCGGGCAGCGCTACCTGGCGGGCAATCAATTGCATTATGATGCGCGCATCAACGTGGATTTTAAAGAAGAAGTCTATAAAATGGAAGAGGTCTTCCTGACTTTGGACGACAATACCTTCAAAGTTGATGGTGTGGTAGAAAGCTGGGAAACCGGCACTTACTTTGACCTCTACGCTGTGAATGATAAAGGGAGTTTGGGCGGCATACTGAGTCTCCTGCCCAAAGCATCTTACCCCGTAATGAGTCAATTCAATAGCACAGGCAATTTTCAGTTCAATGTTTTCATAAAAGGGCAGTCCAATGCGAAGCAAAATCCGGAAATCCGCGCGGAATTTAGTTTAGATGATGGCGCTATTTCCAGCCCCCTATTGCAAGATCCGCTCAAAGATGTTCGCTTCAAAGCGTTGTTTTCCAATGGGAAATTCCGCGATAACAGCTCGTCTATGTTTAAAATAGAAGATTTCAGGGGGTTTTTCAACCGCGAACGGATAGAAATGCGCCTTGCTGTCGATAATCTGGATGACCCGCAAATCGACTTTTTTCTGGATGGCGCGCTCCCACTAAATGCTGTTTACGGCCTTTTGGGCAATCCTAAAATTACAGCAGGAACGGGCGAAATTGAAATACAAGGGCTTACGCTAAAAGGGCGTTATCAGGATATGATCAAAACTAGTACCATCGATCGAGCCATTGCAAAAGGGGGCATCGAATTTGACGATGCCGGTTTGACGATCAATGAAGAAAAAATGCTGATTGACCGGGGGCAGTTGGTACTAGATGGCAATCTTTTATCCGTAAAGGATTTAAAAATAGAGGGAGCTGGCAGTGATATTGCCTTTGAAGGGACGGCTTTCAATATCGTGCCTGTTTTTTTCGCCGATTCTGTGAACTCACAAGGGGTGGCGTTGGAGTTTTCAGCTCAATTGCATTCGGATAACCTTGATTTGGATCGCCTCATGAGTTTGGCGGCGCTTAGCCCGGAGGAGCAGACCGCGCCAGAACAAGTCAAAGATTCGCTGAAAGTAGAGCAATCTCAAAAACGGGAAGCTATTACCAGTTTCCTGAAAGGTACATTCAACGCATCGGTGGATCGCTTCAATTACCAGAAGATTGAGGGCCAGGCTTTTAAAGGCGCTTTGGAATTTGACAACAGTATGATGAGCATTAATGGGCAGTTGCAAGCCATGGAAGGCAGTTTTGTTCTGGATAGCCGTACTTATTTTGAAACCGAGCCCTATTTGGTGGCCAAGCTGGATTGCAAAGCCATCAATGTCACCGAATTTTTCCGGCAAACGGATAATTTCGGACAGGAAGTGCTTCAAGACAAGCATTTGAAAGGCAAACTGGATTCAAAAATGGCTATTTATGCTTTCTGGGACGCGGAAGGCAATTTCCTGATGGATAAGCTGCGCGTATTAGCTGGAATAGGTATTCATGATGGCGAATTGATTCAAATGCCCATGCTGGAGCAGTTTTCCGCTTTTGTAAAACTGAAGGATTTACAACATGTCAAATTTACAGACCTGGAGAATTACCTGGAAATTCGTAAAGAAAAACTTTACATCCCGGTGATGTTTATCCGCAGCAACGCACTCAACCTAACCCTTAGCGGGGAGCACACCTTTGAGAATGATTTGAAGTACAATATTAAAGTAAATGCCGGCCAGGTTGTAGCCGATCGGCTGAAAAGACACGATAGTTCATTAAGCCCCAGACCAGCCAAACAAAAGGGCTGGTTCAATCTGTACTATCAGATCGCTGGAAACTTGGAAAACTACGACGTGAAATCGGCTAAAAAGAGCATTAAATCCGATTTTGAGTTGAGTGAAATCCGCAAGCGGGAAATCCGACGTGCCTTAGAAGAAGCATTTGGCTATGTGGAAATGATAGACGAGCCAGACGATTGGCGTGATAGCAGCAGTGGCGGTGAGGAATACCTGGATTTCGATGGGGGAGAATAATAACGGGGCATTCAAACTTTCCTGCCTGCTGTGCCGATTTTTGGTGAGTAAAAGCTATTTTTGCGCCCGTAATAAAAGATTGCATGAACATGTCACTGACCATTAACAACAGCCTTACCCGTCAAAAAGAAACTTTCCAACCATTAGTAGAAGGTCGCATCGGTATGTACGTTTGTGGGCCTACGGTTTACAACGATGTTCACTTGGGTAATTGCCGTACTTTTGTCAGTTTTGATGTCATTTACCGCTACCTCCAACACAAAGGATACAAAGTGCGCTACGTGCGCAACATTACGGATGTGGGGCATTTGCTAGATGACGGCGAAGATCGGATGCTGAAAGGCGCACGCCTGGAGCAATTAGAGCCAATGGAAGTCGCCCAAAAATACACGAATGGTTTCCACGACATCATGCGTATCTTCAATACCATTCCGCCAAGTATAGAACCTCAGGCCAGTGGCCATATTCCAGAGCAGATTGAAATGGTGCAGGCTATCTTAGAAAATGGCTATGCCTATGAAGTGAATGGATCCATTTATTTTGATACCCTGAAGTTTTTACAGGAAAAAGGCATTTATGGCGACCTGTCGGGCAGAAAAGTAGAAGAATTGATGGCCGAATCGAGGGAAAATCTTAAAAAGCAGGATGAGAAAAGGCATTCAGCTGATTTTGCCATCTGGATGAAAGCTTCTCCAGAGCACATCATGCGTTGGAATAGTCCCTGGAGTGTTGGTTTTCCGGGTTGGCATCTGGAATGTTCTGCTATGAGTACCAAATATTTGGGAGAAACCTTCGACATACACGGAGGGGGTAATGACCTCAAATTTCCCCACCATGAAAATGAAATCGCCCAAAACGTGGGCGCTTGCAACCACGCTGGTGCCCGCTACTGGTTGCATACCAATATGTTGTTGCTCAATGGTAAAAAAATGTCGAAAAGCGATGGTAATACCATCTCGCCTGTTCAATTGTTCTCGGGCGACAGCGAGCACATCAGTAAAGGATACAGCCCGATGGTGGTGCGCTTTTTCATGCTCCAAACCCATTACGGCAGCACACTCGACCTAACCGACGAAGCGCTTCAGGCCGCCGAGAAAGGCTATCGCCGCCTGATGGAAGCCTTCAAGTTGTTGCAAAACATGAGCCACCCAGGTCAGGGGCAACTGACAGAACTGGATGCAGAGATCGCCAATTTGACCCAACAGATCGAGGAGCAAATGGACGACGATTTCAATACGCCGAGGGCGCTGGCTGTTTTATTTGAGTTGGTTTCCAAAATCAACAGCTTCAAGGCAGGGCATTTGAATTTAGGCAGTATCCAGGGCGCTACTTTTGATCAACTGAAAAGGACGTTTATGGCATTCATTACCGATGTGCTAGGCTTGCAGGATGATACTGATGCTAATGCTGGAGGGGACTCCTTGAATGGATTGATGAACTTATTGATTGACATTCGGAATACGGCTCGCGCTCAAAAAGATTATGCAACTTCTGATAAAATCCGGGATGCCTTGAAAGAATTGGCCATCACACTAAAGGATGGCAAGGAGGGTACTACCTGGGTGAAAGAGTAGGAAGGTTTTCCAAAGGTTTGAAAAACAGCCATAGTAGTGTGCAAAAAATTACTTCCCGATTTATTGAAGCCCTTACCCTAGCGGACACACTTAAAATGAACCGTTTAGCCCGCTAGAGTAAGGACAAATCGGGAACTTAATTTTTCTGCGTTACATAAAACGGTATTGTCCGGAAAAGTGAGCGGTTTGTGGACTTAAAAGACTTGGGGTAATAGCCTATTCACCCACCCATTCCTTCCAATACCCTTCCCCATCTGGGATCGACTCATTTTTTCTCAACAAATCGAGGAATTGAACGCGGGGAATGGGTCGAGCGCCCAAACTAGCCAGATGGCGGGTTTCCTGCTGACAATCTATCAGCGTAAAGCCTCTGTTTTGCAATTCTTGTACTAGGGTAATGAAGCCAAATTTGGAAGCATTGCTTTGCCTGGCGAACATGGATTCGCCGAAAAAGACCTTGCCCATTGCAATGCCGTATAGACCGCCGACCAATTGCGCTTCTTGCCAGACTTCCACAGAATGGGCATATCCCAATACATGTAGTCGGGTATAAGCATCAATCATCTCATGGGTTATCCAAGTTCCTGTTTGGGCTTTTCGATCTTCGGCACAAGCAAACATGACGGCTTCAAATGAGCGGTCATAAGTGACACTGAATTTTTTTTGATTGAAATAAGGCCGCATGCTTTTGGCCACTTTCAATTCGGACGGAAAAAGCACAAAACGTGGATCGGGAGACCACCAAAGCAGCGGCTCGCCTTCATTAAACCAAGGGAAAATGCCTTTGCGGTAAGCTAATTTCAGGCGGTGTGGGCTTAAGTCGCCTCCTACCGCCAAAACCCCGTCAGGGTGGGCTAAAGCAGGATCAGGGAAGATGATTTTGGTGTCCGATAGCAGAAAAACTGGCATTCGCTCTAGTCGTCGCCCCCTTCTATTACAGCGGAAAGGCCGCGATCTACCAACGCATCTTTATGCGGACGCAAGACCCGCTTAGGCGCTGTTTTAACCGTTGCTTTTCCTTTAAAGTGGATAATCATGGCCAATTGCTCCGCCTGCGTATGGGCATGTTTCAGCACCTCCATAAAGCACTGAATAACCCAATCGAAGGTATTGTAATCGTCGTTGTAAACAATAAGCTGGGCTTGCTCTCCCAAGTCAGAGTCAGCAATTTCATCTTCTACGAGGACTTCTTCCAGTTCCTCCACGGCGCTTGCATAGAGGTCTATCATAAACTTTTGTATTTTTTTTTAATTTAGTTAAGTTGCGCTAAAGTCGCTCTTACCGCCTCAAAATTCGGCAAATCCCCGGCGCTCTCCAATATTTCGGCATAACGAACAATCCCTTCTTTATCTATCACAAAGGCAGAACGCTTGGCAACCCCTCTCAATCCTAACACGAATTCTTCGTACAATACGCCATAAGCACGGGACACTTCTTTGTTAAAATCAGATAAGAGCGGGAAGTTTAGATTTTGATCACTCTTAAACTTGCCCAAGCTAAAAGGAGAATCCACTGAAATGGCCAATATTTGGGCGTTCAAGCCGGAATAAGTGGCAATATCGTCGCGCATGCTGCACAGTTCAGCCGTGCATACCCCCGTGAATGCCATAGGAAAAAACAATATCACCACATTCTGGCCATGAAATTGGCTCAGGTCTATTTGACTTTTATCTGTAGCATAAAGCGAAAATGATGGTGCTTTATCTCCAATACTTACTGACATATTTTGCTTTTAGATTTAGAATGTTTTGCAAAGATATATAAAGTATGTTGAAGTGATGGCTTTGTTGAATGTTGTTTTTGTATAGCGTTGATTTTATTGCTCGTTCGGCTCAAAGGGGTTCATTTGAATAAAAAAAACAAAAAATGTTTATTTATTTGCAAATAACAAACAATATGTGTATATTTGTTGCGTAAACAGTTCATATTGTGCTATGGAACTTCAAATTCTTACCAGTAAAAAGGGAACAAAAGTTGTAACAGCATCCAATTTGCACCAGGCGTTACAACTATCCGATCATCATTACCAAGCCAACGTAAAAGCCTGGTTGAACGATGTTTATGAATTTCGGGATGGCATCCGCAAGCCATTGAAAATGAAAGACTTTGCCCCTCGAAAAACAGAAGAAAACCATTTGTTGAAAGACTATTACTTATCAGCAGAACTGGCCAAGCTGATCACCTTGAATTCTCGAAGCAAAGTCAAGCAGAAATATGCCAAATGGCTATTTTCTCTGGAGGATAAAGTGGAAAATGCCGAATTGCTTTCCAAAGAACAGGTCTTGCAAGTATTGGAATTGGCGAAAGCTATGAGCCATCTCTCTTGCCAAGAGAACGCGGAAAGACAACACCAGGAGAAATACGAAGAGCGTCATAAAGGGCAGTTATCTCAATGGTGGAAGTATCGCGCTGATCTTTTGGGTTACACAACTCATGCCTTGCGCGACCGCTTGAGGCTAAAAGGCAGGAACGGGCAGGGTAAAACCCAAAAACAACTACTTTTGCAAATTGACCCTTACGAAACCATCCGAACGGGTGTGATCGATTTGTTTCTGGCCATGGGGAAAAGCGCCCGATATGCTAGAAATCTGGGTGATTTGGCCAAAACCTTTGCCAAGGAATTGGGCTTGGAAATTTTTGACGACCGACAGGGGCCAACCATATTCAACCAATCCTTGAAAACGCCGATGGTTGAGGAAATAAAAAGTTTTGAAAAGAGTGGACAACTCAGTGTTTGGAGTTAGGAATGTCCTCGAAACCCCATTTTAACTTAACTACCCCGAAACCAAATCATGATCAGCAAAGACCAACTCTGGAAATCCATTTTTGAAGACTTCTTTTCGGAAGCCATCCTGTTCTTTTTCTCTGAGCTACATACCCGGATTGAATGGCCGAGGGGTTTTGAAATGTTGGACAAAGAACTGCGTGAGCTATTCCCCGAATCGAAGCAAAACGAACGGCGCGTGGACTTGCTGGCCAAAGTATGGCTTCACGAGGGTCAGGAACAGTGGATACTCATCCACATCGAAG
>CALMIR010000183.1 GCA_937864265.1 uncultured Saprospirales bacterium
GTCGTAATCCGCACTGAATTGGAAAGCGACTGATAGAGATAATTTCTATAATACTTATCTGGCAGATTTTCAATACATTAAAAAATCTGAGCCATTAATCAAATTGTCAAAGAACGGTTGATCTCCTTCCCAGCGCATGGCTGAGATTTGCTGATCGGAAGCAGGCCAACACAAGATGCTATCGGTAGCCAATTTCTTTGGCGATTGCATCAACTTGCCCAACTGATCCCGAACCTGCTGTATTTCTTTCTGGCTAAAAGCCTGCGCTAAAAATACAGACTTTTGCACTCTTTTGCAAGCGTTGGCCTGTAATATTTTTGCGGCCTTCGTACGCAATTTGTCATCCGCAATATCATAGCTGATCAGGTAGTTAGTCACGCTTGAACCACATTTTGGCTACATAAGCGATGGTCACGCATACCATCATCGCTATCAACACATCTTCTATCCGGTAGTCATACCAATTCCGCCTTTTGGCAGGTGCCTCTGTGGCAAAGGCATTTCTGGAACTCAGGTTATTCAGTTCCATCACCGACAATGGCTCCGGGTGTTGCTTGTGCCGGGAAGTAGGAAACACGGCTACCGAATCTTCCGTTACTTGATACAACCAAAATCGCACCCCTCCAAATCCACTGCAGGCGCCTCTGCCGCGCTCATCCGAGGGGCTGCCATCCATACAAATACAGCCTACACGCACGCCTCGCGGGGGCAACAAGCCCGGGCTGTAGCCGATGGCATCCTCGCCCTCCAGATCGGAGGTTCTGAAAAAATCGGCCCATTCCTCTTCGCCTTGAAAAGCTACAGTATCGCCATTGCTGAAGAAGTTTTCCTCCATTTCGCGGGCCAACTTCTCGTGTATGGCATCCATCACTTCTTTGGTCAAATCTTGTGCGATTACTGCTTTCGGCAAAATCAGCAGACCAAGTAATCCAAAAAGACACATCTTGTTTTTCATATCCTGGTTTTTACGTTATACGGTGAATTGGGGCAAAGGTTTTCAATGTTTGCGCTAAAAATTGTGCATCCAGGTCAATTTGTACTTTTCTGGCTCGACGCCTGTCCTGCACCTGCACCGGGGCATTCAGGTATTCCAACATAGCCGACACCACAACGCGCTTGCCCGACGGGCGAAGCCGATGCCCTTCGTACGCACTTTCCTCCGTCAGGTCGGCAGGGCTGATTTTGCCATAGATGCACAGCTCTAACGCTACCCTTTCTGCCCAATGTCGGTATAGTTCTATGGTGTCGAACACCAGAGTAGGCCGCTTGTACTCATCGGCGTGTAGCACCCCGGTATAAGGGTCTAGTCCGGCTTTCATCAGGCCCAATTCCACCGAAGCATACAAAAAGCCATACAAATAATTGAGTAGGGCATTGAAGGGATCATAAGCCGGTCTTTTGCTCCTTTTTTCAAACTTAAAAGCTGCCGGTAACAACTGCGACAAAGCTGCAAAGTACAAGCGCGAAGCTACGCCCTCCCAACCCCGGAAGGTACCCGCAAGTTCGCTATGCGACTCGCCCTGGTAACGCCAGTTTTCAAACTGTAAGCCCATCCCCGCCATTTTGTCCACATGATCGTCCATATCAATGCCCACTAGCTGGCCCACTGCAAGCAGGTTCTCCTGCTGATGCCTGATTTTGCGCGCCAACACCGTGCGTACCCAGCCCATGCCCTGCACATCGGTACTCCACAAAGCCTGGTGCTTGCGTATGGTAGCGATGCTGCCGAATTGCCCGCTCCACACCAGTCCAAAAGGATGCTCCAACTTATCCATCAGCACAATCGGGATGTCGTTTTCAATGGCCAATCGCATGGCATGTGTAGAGACACTCACGCCTTGCATGAGCAGTATGCCCTTCACATCGCGCACCGGAATGAGCCGACGCTCTGCACCCCGCAGCCGCAGGCTGAACATGCCGTCGCGTGCACCGAGAAATGCACCGTAAGAGTCGAGAATGAGCTGCATGGTATCGCTTTATCTTCGAGGCCATCGGAAACAAGCCGCGACCAATTCTATCTATATAGCTATCAATCGGTTTTAAAAGTCAAGCTTAAATTGCTTTTTTGGGATGACCAACCCCTTCTTTTTCTGGCTGTGTCAGCCGCCCATATCCCAAGCTGCCCCCTCTGCCCAATGCAATGCCCAGGGGTAGCGCCACATTGGCCGAAAACCGGATGTCCATGGCTTGCAGCGCCACGCCTTTGTAATGGATGATGCGCGAATCGAGCAATTCGGTGATGTGCAATTGGAAGCGTTCGGGAAAACGATATTGAAAAGCATTAGCCATGCTGATTACATTTCCGGCCAAAATGCGCTCCAATATAGCGATGCGTTGCCCCAAACTTTCAGTAGCCAGGTAAGTAGGATAATTGTTGCTATTTAACCCGATCCAACGCCGCACGATATAGTGCCGCATGTCGGGCAACAACCCAAAACTAACCTGCACCGCTTTTAATTCGTGTATGGCCGACTTGTAGGCTCTTTCGCCCAAAAGCAGATCCCAGTTGCTTTGAGCAAAAAAATGCCGCGCTTCGTCGATGGCTTCATTGATGAACAACATCCGGGGACGCCCCTGGCTTAGGTGGTATTGTATGAAAGGATAGCGGTAATGATAGTTGCTGTTGCGCTCCTGCGCATTATTGTGGTTGTGAAACCACTCTTTATCCAGCCCCACTTTGTCCACGATGGCTCCCCTAAAGCATTCCAACTCCTGCGGAGCAATGGTTTCTGTAAAGGTGACAGAAAGCGTTTTGATGGTAGTTAATGGGTTCATGTACACTCGGTCTGGTTTGATCTGACAATATAATGTTTTTTGTAAAAACACTACGGTAAATGTACATGATTATACTGAAAGGCGCTTGATTTTGTTTCAAAATGAGGTTGCAATATATTTTAAGCCTTTTTCCAGTCAAAAAATACACCCACAAGCAGCAGCGCCACCCCAAAAGGTATCAATGCGCTTACGCTAAAAATACCTTCGTAATAGTAAGGCAAAAAGCCTTTCGCCCCCCACAACAAAGTGCCTTGTAGAAAAAGAATACCCTCGCTCAGGGCAAAACCCAAGCCTATACTCCACAATCCCAGCCGAAACAGCCTGTGCCGCCCAGGCAATAAGCCGTGGCTAATGATGTAACTCAATAAAAAACCAGTAACGGCGCCCAACAAAACCAGGTGGATGAAGCCAATGACGTAGTTGCGGATGGTATAGGCGGCTTCCGCCACGAAAGGAAAAACAACCGCCGTTTGGATGATAATTTTCAAAACAAAGGCATAAAAAGCTACCCGGAGCATCAGCCCATCCAAATAGCCAAACTGTTGGAGGATGGCTTGCCTTTGCGGCCAAACCATACGCACAAAAGCCAGCAGTGCAGCAAATTGACACAACACACCCAGGCTATTGATCGCAAAAACAGACAGCAGCGGCTGAGACCAGGCAACGGCCAAAGCATAAGTCAGCACACAGGCTACCAGCAACAGCCCCAAAAAGACCTTTTGCTGCCTTTCGGCAAACAGCACCTCCCTGGTTTCCATGTACTTGAAAAAGAGTGCTAGCACCGCAAACAAGAACCAGCCATTGAACTGAAAATGCAGGTAAAATTGTACCGCCATGTAATAAAAAGCCGAGCCGCGCAAGGAGGTTGCCATGATGGGCCCCATCGCCCACACCCCTAGTGTTGAAACCAGCATAAACACCAGGGCTGTGCGCACCAACCTGCCCGAGAAAGTGGCGTGCTTGCCCATATCCACCCAGAACCAGCCCAGGAAAATGTACGACAGCACGATATGCAGCGTAGAAAAGGCAATGGACACCGGGCCATAGCCCTGTACCGGAAAACTAAACAGCATTCCCAACACACTGAACTGTGTCAACCAGAACAAGTTAGGGTAGGCCTTCGACCGCTGTTGATGCGGCGACAAAAAAGCATGGATAAGCAAAGCGTACAACGCCATATAAATCCACCCCAACATGGCCACATGCGAATGGGCATGGAGGACGTTCTTGTACTTGATCCAGGCAATTTCTTCCACAAAGGCAAATCGGAGCAAGGCTCCCATCGCCGTCGCTATCAGTAAATTGATCAATGCAACGATTAACCAGCTTTGTTTCATGTTTTTAGTTTGTTTGGCTTGGCTGAAGGCTCGGCTTTTGAGCAACTGAGTAATTGATGGCGAGGCTTAAAGCTCGGCTTTTCCCGCCCAGGCTGCACCCGGTCGGGCAGGGAGTATTTGAGTATTTGAGTATTTGAGCAATTGAGGTGCGGGCATGGCTAAGCTTGGCCAGGCTTGGCCACACTCACACCCAACTCACCCTCACCCTCACTCTCACCCTCACTCTCACTCTCACTCTCACTCTCACTCTCACTCTCACCCTCACTCAATTTATCCTTACTGCCTTACATTCTTAGTGTTCTCAGTGTTGCAAAACACCCACACCCACACCCACACTCACATTCACACCCAACTCACCCTCTCCCTCACTCTCACCCTCACTCAATTTCTTCTTACGCCCTTACTTTCTTCCCGCCCGGATGCCCGGTCGGACGGGAGTGTTCTCAGTGTTGCAGCACACTCACACTCACCCACCCCCTCACACTCACCCAATTTCCTCACCCAATTTCTACTTACGCCCTTACTTTCTTCCCGCCCGGCCTGTCCGAATGGACTACGTCCAGGCGGAACGACCCCGGTCGGACGGGAGTGTTGCAGCACACCCTCACCCCCACCCACACTCAATTTGAGCAACTGAAGGCTCGGCTTTTGAGCAACTGAGTAATTGATGGCGAGGCTTAAAGCTAGGCTTTTCCCGACCGGGTGCAGCCCGGGCGGGAAAAGCCTAGCTCTAGCCCTGCTTTACTCCACCGCATACCCGTCATTCGCATAAATGAATTCCAGCACATCGCGGGCATCGCCAGTACTCATATTTTGATTAGGCATGCGCGTCAAACACTCTTCGAGTAGTTTTTGCGCCGTAGGGTCTTGCTCCAACATCACTTCCACATTCGTGATCATGTTCATGACCCACTCCGGTTTGCGCTTTTTGGTCAAACCTGCCCAACCGGGGCCTACCACCCGTTGATCGGTCAATTTGTGGCAAGCCGAGCACTTCATTTCATAGATGGCTTTGCCTTTTTCCACCATATCCGATTTGAGTGGATCGTTTAAAGTGACTTCTTTGATTTCGCCCACCCCTTTGCCATCGTCTGGCTGTTCATCGGCGACCATGCTTTTAGGCGGAGCTTGATTGGCGTTGGCATTTTGTTCGCTTCCGCCGCAAGAAGTAAAAAATAACACCATTGCGGCGATCGGGATAATCAGAAATGATCTCATGTCGAATCGTTTTTTGTCGTTTTAGAAAAAGAATCACACCAAATTGTAATCATTCGGCCCCAGGGATAATTTCATGCGCTTGATGCGTTTGGCCAAATCTTGAATGGAATAGGCCTCCACTTGTTCGATGATGCTGGCTTTGTAACGAACCGCTTTAGAATGCAAGGGACAGGGATTATCACCACTGCATACGGGCAGCCCTAAGATACAACCCGAAAACACTTCCGGCCCATCAATGGCCTCGATAACGGCGCGAAGGGGGCGATTCAGGTTTTCTTGGCTGAGAAAGAACCCCCCATTAGGCCCTTTGGTCGAGTCCACCAAGCCCATTTTCGACAACTGCTGCAATAGCTTAGCCAAAAACGGACTGGGAATGTCCAGTGCTTCTGCAACTTCCTTTGCGCCAAATTTTTGCTCCTCCCCAGCGTGAACGGCTAGATACAAAACCGCCCGAATAGCATACTTGCATGACTTTGAAAACATGGTACTCCGTTTTTCAAGGCAAACTTACAATATTTTTCAAAATAAAAGATAAAAAAATCTTTTTATATTTTTAAAAATCGTTTTAATTAATTGGTATTCAGTATTTTAAGAAATATTTGATTTTTATTAGTTTAAAAAATTGACAAAAGTCATTTTCAAAAACAACCATACTGGCGACCTTTGAACCGGAAAAAATCCAACTGTAGAGATCGAATTCATTCAAAACATTTTTAAAAGACGCTTCTATGAAAAACCATTCTAAAATTCGACGAGTCCTTCTGAGCCTAGGCCTGGTTCTGCTAGCAGGCATAATATATGTTGGTTGCAGCAAGCAAGCAGCTACTTCGACCGGTGCGCTCAGTGGTGACGAAGCCAGTCAGGTATATGTAAAGCCCGGCGAATACGACGAGTTTTACGCCTTTATCTCTGGGGGTTTTAGCGGTCAGTTGAGCGTGTATGGCATTCCTTCGGGGCGCTTGCTCAAGGTAATACCTGTTTTTTCTCAAGACCCTGAAAAAGGCTGGGGCTACAACGAAGAGACCGAACCGATGCTCAACACGTCTTATGGCTTCATACCCTGGGACGACTCCCACCACCCAGAACTATCGCAAACCAATGGAGAAACCGATGGCCGTTGGTGCTTCATCAATGGCAATAATACGCCTCGCATTGCGCGAATCGATCTGACGACTTTTGAAACGGCTGAAATCATTGAAATCCCCAATTCCGGGGGCAATCACTCCTCGCCTTTTACGACAGAAAACACGGAATATGTGGTAGCAGGCACTCGCTTTGGTGTACCTTTCCCACAAAAAGACGTCGCCATCAACAGCTATGCGGAAAACTTCAAAGGTGCGCTTACCTTCATCAGTGTGGACAAAGAGAGCGGCCGCATGGAAGTAGCCTTTCAAGTATTGTTACCTGCCTTCAACTACGACTTGGCGCACTCTGGCAAGGGCAATTCCCATGGCTGGACTTTCTTCACTTCTTACAATACCGAGTTGAAGAGTACCTTGCTGGAAGTAAACGCTTCGCAAAACGACAAAGACTTTATTGCCGCTGTCAACTGGAAAAAAGCAGAAGAGTACCTCAAAGCAGGCAAATTCAAAGAGTTGCCCGCCAACTACGCCCACAACGTTTATGACGAAACATCGCACGTAGCAACATCTACGATGAAAGATAAAGTAAAAGTGCTGATTCCGGAAGAATGCCCGGGTTTGGTGTATTTCCTGCCTACGCCTAAGTCGCCCCACGGCGTGGACGTGGATCCAACTGGTGAATACATCGTAGGTAATGGCAAGTTGTCAGCCGATATGTCCGTTCACTCTTTCACCAAAGTGCTGAAAGCCATCGAAAACGAGGCATTTGAGACCACCATTGAGGGCGTGCCCGTGTTGAAATACGAGGAAATCCTGGCTGGTGTAGTCGAGAAACCGGGTCTTGGTCCT
Organism: uncultured Saprospirales bacterium; assembly: GCA_937864265.1. Taxonomy (GTDB): domain Bacteria; phylum Bacteroidota; class Bacteroidia; order Chitinophagales; family Saprospiraceae; genus CALMIR01. Next base: position 7,262 of record CALMIR010000183.1, read on the forward strand.
CTGCACACCGAATTTGACGGAAAAGGCAACGCTTATACGACGTTCTTCATTTCCTCCGAAGTCGTGAAATGGAAGGTAGGCACCTGGGAAGTGGTGGATCGCGCCCCTTGTTATTACTCCGTAGGTCACTTGATGATTCCTGGCGGCGATTCCAAAAAACCAGATGGCAAATACCTGGTAGCTTTGAACAAGATTACCAAAGACCGCTACTTGCCTACCGGCCCCGAACTGACCCAATCTGCCCAATTGTACGATATTTCAGGGGATAAGATGAAGTTATTACTTGACTTTCCAACCATTGGCGAGCCGCACTACGCACAGGGCATTGCTGCCTCTAAAATAGTGCCCAACTCCAAGAAGATATACCCTATTGAAGAAAACGCCCACCCTTATGCCGCCAAAGGTGAAAAAATGGCCAAGGTAGAACGCCGGGGCAACGAAGTACACGTATGGATGACCATGATTCGCAGCCACTTTGCCCCCGACAACATCGAAGGCATCAAGCTGGGCGACCGGGTTTATTTCCACGTCACCAACCTGGAACAAGACTGGGATACCCCGCACGGTTTCTCCGTAATGGGCGCTGAAAATGCCGAATTGCTCATTATGCCGGGTCAGACCGAAACCCTGCTATGGATTCCGCAACGCGAAGGCGTATTCCCCTTCTATTGCACCGACTTCTGTTCTGCCCTGCACCAGGAAATGCAAGGCTACGCGAGGGTTTCTGCTGCCAATGCCGATGTGCCGCTCAAATGGAGCCTCGGCGAAGACGAACCTGTTCAATAAGGACACTACCTGCATACGGTTTCTGAAATCCTCCGGGGTTTCAGAAACCCCTTTTCTCATTCCTTTCAAATTCAGAACCATGAAACAGTTGCCACGTTTGCTGATGGTTGCAGCAGCGCTGAGTTTGCTGGCTTTGTTTGTTTTTCCCATGTGGAAAATCGTGTTGTACGCACCCCAATATCCCGATGGCGTAGAAATGCACATCTGGATCAATAAAATCGGAGGTAATAGCCCGGGTACTTTGCAAAATGTCAATATCCTCAATCACTATGTGGGTATGAAATACATCGAACCCGATTCCATTCCCGAACTGAAGTATTTTCAATACGTCATTTTGGTCATGGTTGGATTGGGGTTATTGGCCGGTTTCATCAACCGCAAAGGCGTATTCCTGGCCTGGAGTATCCTCTTGGTCGTGCTTTGCACGCTGGGTATGTACGATTTTTACCTCTGGGAATACGATTATGGCCACAACCTGAGCGATACAGCACCCATCAAAATACCCGGGGCATCTTTCCAACCACCCCTTTTTGGCAAAAAAGACATTTTGAACTTCGTGGCTGTTTCGCTGCCGCATATTGCCGGATACTTTGTGGGATTGTCCATGTTATTGGGATTTGGTGCTTGGTTTTTGAAAAATAAAAACAAAAAACAACATGAAAAAGCTACTGTTCTGGCCGGTCGTACTGCTGCTTACAGCATGTTTGCCTGAGCCGCAACCGATCAATTACGGGTCTGACCAATGCGATTTCTGCCGCATGACCATCGTGGATAAGAAACACGCGGCAGAAGTGGTCAACGCCAAAGGCAAAGCTTATAAATTCGATGCCATTGAATGTATGATCCAATACGCCAATATAGATGGTGCTGAACAATTCGCCCTTTACCTGGTAAACGATTTTGAAATGCCAGGTGAATGGCTGGACGCCAAAACCAGTACTTTCCTGATTAGCCAAAACATTCCAAGCCCCATGGGCGCGTATCTTTCAGCTTTTGCCACAACCGAAAAGGCCAAGGCAGTCCAAAAGGCTAACAAAGGCGATCTGTACAATTGGGATGAAATTCAGCAAAAAATAAAACGGTAAATCCCCTTTCTATGAAACGTCGTACCTTATGCTTCCTGCTGTTGTGTTGGGTTATGGCTTTGCAGGCAAAAATCATAGTCGTGTGCGCTTCCTGTCCGATCCAATCGGTCAAACAGGCTATCGAGCAGGCGCAAGACGGCGATGTTGTGCGCATTGAGTCGGGTGTATATCGGGAGGGGCTGCTGTTGGTGGACAAAAAAATCAGCATCAGCGGGCATAACTTTCCGGTTCTCGATGGGGGCGGTAAGGATGAAATACTGATCATCCATGCAGATAGCGTATTGGTAGAAGGCTTGGAATTTCGCAACGCAGGCAGGAGCAACTTGAAAGACTTGGCAGCACTGCGCATCCGCCGAAGCCGACACTTTTGCATTCGCAACAATCGCATTTTCGATGCTTACTTCGGTATTTATGTCGAGCGTTCTGCACAGGGCTGTATCAGCGATAACCAAGTGCTTGGAAAATCAGAAAAAGAAGCTACTTCGGGTAATGCCATCCATGCCTGGTATGCCGATTCGCTGGAGATTGTAAATAACTACCTAAGCGGCTATCGCGACGGCATTTACCTCGAATTTGTCAACCACAGCCAGGTCGCAGATAACCTCAGCGAGGGCAATTTGCGCTATGGCCTGCACTTTATGTTTTCCAATGACGACGAGTACGGTTGCAATACTTTCCGCGACAACGGCGCCGGGGTAGCGGTGATGTTTTCTAAGCGTATCTTCATGTTTGACAACTTGTTTGACCACAATTGGGGCACTGCGGCTTATGGCCTGTTGCTCAAGGAAATATACGACGCCCATATTGCGGGCAATCGCTTTACGCAAAACACGATTGGCATTTTCCTGGAAGGGGCTACCCGCATCGAGTACCGACACAACCTGTTTAAAAACAATGGCTGGGCCATCCAAATGACGGGCGGTTGTCTGGATAACCATTTCAGTGCCAACGACTTTGAAACCAATACCCTGGATATGGTGGTCAATAGCCGGGTGAATAACAATACGTTCAACGGCAATTACTGGAGCGAATATGCTGGTTATGATTTGGATCGCGACGGCACAGGTGATGTTCCGCATCGTCCGGTAAAGTTGTTTTCCTATATTCTCAATCAGTCGCCCGAATCCATTGTCCTATTGCGCAGTTTTTTTATTGACCTGCTCAATTATTCCGAGAAAATCAGTCCTGTATTTACCCCACAGGAAGTATCCGATCAATCACCCTTAATGCAATCGGTATTATGATTACGATCCGCAACCTGCATAAAGCTTTTGGCAATGTGCCCGTCTTACAGGGCATCGACCTTGAATTTTCGAAAAAAGGCACCATTACAGCGATACTAGGCCCCAACGGTTCAGGTAAAACGACCTTGATCAAGAGCTTACTGGGCATGGTCATCCCTGGGAAGGGGCTTATCGAAATCAATGGCATTGATGTACGCGGCCAATGGGAATACCGAGCTCAGATCGATTATCTGCCCCAAATTGCTCGTTTCCCCGACAACCTCACGGTAAGCGAACTGATCGCCATGATCAAAGACTTGCGCAATCAAAACGCCGACGATGCACGCTTCATCCAGCTTTTTGGATTGGAACCGTATCTGGACAAACGCCTGGGCAACTTGTCGGGCGGCACCCAACAAAAGGTCAACCTGACGCTGGCTTTTATGTACGACAGCCCCATTCTTATCCTCGACGAGCCTAGCAATGGCCTCGACCCCGTAGCCATGCTTCATTTCCGCGAGTTGATAAGCGAGGAAAAGCAAAAAGGAAAAATCATCCTGATTACCACCCACATCATGAGTTTGGTGGAGGAAATGGCCGACGAAGTGGTCTTCTTATTGGATGGTAAGGTATATTTCCACGGCACCGTCAGTGCCTTGAAGGAACAACAACAGGAAAGCAGTGTGGAACGCGCCATAGCGGCTATACTCAATGTAAAAAAGAAGCATAAGCCCTTAGAAAAACCTCAACCCGTGCTTATTCCCGATAAAGCATTCTCTTTCAACATCAGCACTTGACACAGGCGGGTGCAGGTATTAAAAATAATGATCCTTTGACAAATCCCGTGGAGAGGGAAGCCATATCAGCGTGTCATTTCAATTGCTCCGCTAATTTGATTTCATTGTCAAGAAGTAAAAAAAATCAGCCATGCTCAAAATACTCAAATATACCCTATTCGATTTGCTGCGCAGCCGTTGGAGCTACCTGTACTTCGCATTTTACCTCGTGTTCACTGCCGCCCTGCTCTTTCTCAGCGGCGACGTATCCAAGGTAGTGGTGAGTTTGATGAACGTCATCCTCATCCTTTCGCCGCTTATTGCGACGATGTTTGGCGTGATGTACTACTACAACTCCCGCGATTTCATAGAGTTATTATTGGCACAGCCCTTGCGGCGCACCCATATTTTTTGGGGGCAATACCTCGGCGTGGCACTGTCTTTGTCGGTAAGCCTGCTATTGGGCATAGGCATTCCTTTTACTTTTTACGGCATTTTCCACGCTGCCGGGCTTGGGCATTTTCTCACCCTGCTCATGGATGGCATTATCCTGTCGTTTATATTTTCTGGCATCGCTTTTTTGATCGCCCTGCGCCATGAGAACAAAATAAAAGGCTTTGGCCTAGCCATCTTGATGTGGTTGTTTTTTGCTGTCATTTACGATGGGCTGGTGCTGATGCTGTTGATCTGGTTTCGCGATTATCCGTTGGAAGCCACCTCTCTGGGCCTGGCCCTATTCAACCCCATCGACCTTTCCAGGATATTGATTCTATTGCAGTTGGATATATCCGCACTGATGGGTTACACAGGCGCCGTTTTTCAAAAATTTCTAGGCAGTCAAATGGGCATGCTGCTCTCTTTTGGGGCTTTACTCTTATGGCTGCTTTTTCCGGCATGGGGCATCCGACAAAGTGCCCTGGCCAAAGATTTCTGATACCAAATGATGGCGAAAGTCCCTTTTTGAGTATTCGAGGGCTAAGCTTAAAGCTTGGCTTTTCCCGCCCGGACTGCATCCGGTCGGACGGGGAGTATTTGATGGCATGGCTAAAGCTTGGCTCTTCCCGCCCGGACTGCATCCGGTCGGGCAGGGAGTATTTGATGGCGAGGCTAAAGCTTGGCTCTTCCCGCCCGGACTGCATCCGGTCGGGCAGGGAGTATT